>JAMONE010000237.1 GCA_027066695.1 Micavibrio sp.
AATGAAGGAGCAATCAACGACCGCTATTACTACGGCTCAAAATAAAATCGAGGCAATAACAAAAAGCTTTGGCGCGTTAAGCACGCAAGTTGGAAAACTGGAAAAGTTACGTGATAAAGGCGTTAATGATTATATTAAAGCTTTTCCTAACAATGAAGATAAATATATAGACATCCGCACCCAACTTAATGCGTCAATAACATCATTGCGCTTACAGATGGGCGCTGATCTCGAAAAGGCAACTACTAAAGCTAAAACGGAGGACATACTTAAGGATATTGTAAAAATCAACAATATAATTAAAGACGCAGACACTCCTTCTTTAGTAGAAATGAAACGCATAGAACAAATCGAAGCTATAGCCAAATTACCTGATGTTAGCGTGCTTAATCAGCGTAGAGAAGAAGAAATAAAGGGTATATACACGCAATATGAAACGGCACTTACAGATGCAACGCCATTAACAAGTGCTGCGCCTGTAAGAGATATTATGCAGACTATTGAAGATGAAAAGAAAAAAGTTGCGGCGGAGCTTGCTAAAGCTAAAGAATTACAAGCTGAAGCCAAGAAAAAAGCCGATGCACAAAAAATTATAGATGATAAAGCGGCAAAAGATGCACAAGCAGCAAAAGAGGCGCAAACCAAATTGGATGCTCAAGCTGTAGAAGCTGAAAAAGCTAGATTAGCAGCTGAAACTAAGAACAGAACGGACTACCCTAAGTTAGCTGCTCAGAAAGACGCGGCCTTGGTGACTATGGTTAGTATCAGCGCAGCCGTAAAAAGCGTGAGCAGTAGTGTAGATGGAATTGAAAAAACACTTAAAGTAATGGACTCGCAAATTGAGCAGGTTAAAAAAGTTAAGGAAGAGCTTTTAGCCAAGGATGGCGAGGAAAACAAAGATGCGCGCGTTAGAAAACTCGATAATGTAATCGATAAAATCACTGCCCGCCGCGCAGAAGTCGCTCTGAAAGTTGCTCCTTTAACCTCAATCAAGGCAACCGCCGATGCTCTTGAGGAAAATGCGCGGGCTCTTAGTAAGGAAATTAAGAATATAGAATATGGTGCTGAATTTGCTGCTAGTGATGCTATTGATAAGAATGCAGAGCTTAAAAAACTTATCGCTGTGGCCAAAATAGAAAGCGATAAAGCAGCAGAAATTACATCTGAAGCTGAAAAGCTGTTTAAAGCTAATCGCACGGATATGAGATTAAATAGTGATTACACGCTATTTAAGGATGGTAAAACAATCCAACAATACATGTATGACTTTGATAATGGTGGAATTGGTAGCCAACTTATCTCAAGCGAGAACGGCGCCCCTAGCAAGGTTGGGGCTCTTGCTGGAGTTTTTAAATCTACAGTTTCAGGAGCATTAGATTTCTGGGGCGATATGAAGCGCGGAACAACATCTGATGAAGAGCGTTTCTTCCTGAACCTTGCGCAATTTGGCGCAGGTGTATTTGGAACTATGATTGCGATTAATACACTTAATATAATTCCGGGTGTTAATATATCAGGTGGGTGGAGCAAGCTTATCATTGGCGCGGCGGCTCTATATTTCTTATCAAAATCTGGCGAAGTTAATAATGAAATGCTTAAATCAGCTGCAGGATCATCGCTGGCAGATAAGTATTATGAAGATATGGAAGGCGTAACAAACTCTAATAAAAAGACAAAACCACCTGTAGAGCAAGGTGCTGGTAAAAATCTTCCAAAGGGCACAGGCAGTGTTGACGTTAAAAACCAAGAGACAGGTGAAACAAAAACAGTTGATTTCACAGTAAATCTTAAGGAGGCAAGCGTAATAAGCCATAAAGGCGGAGTGCCAAAAACAGCAGCCGATATAGCCGTTAAGAAAGAATTACTTGCGGTCACGCAAGGTAATTGTAACAATATTGCCGCTATGCCTGAAATGGAAGATCAAGTAGGACCACATACATTAACGCTTGAAAATATTAAAAGCCGTAAAGATGGAACAGTTTTACATACTGGGCCAGTTACTATTGAATATATGTGCGGAGCATCGGCAAACGATGCGGTGACAATTGATCAAAAAGCAAGCTAAAGGGACGTAGGCAGGTTATGACTTTCAATATATCGGAGCAAATGTTATGATTTTGTTAAGTGTTAATCCATATGATGGTTTTGACCACTTTACAAACATGCCTTTTCTGGCGAGTCAGATTATGTCCGAAGAAGAAAACGAAGAGAAGAAAGATACAAAACCAAGCACGCCACCTAGTATGGGAAAAGACTGGGGCTCTGGCTTTGGATCTGGTCGCGCGAAACTATTCGACAGCCCCGATGACTTTGATATTTACTGCGATAGAGAGCGTGAGATTAACTATATTTTTCACGGATGTGAGCTGAACTGCACTATCGATCATTTGGAATATGACCCTGAAACACAAAGAATTGCCGTTCATACAAATGACCGCCAACAGCTTGATCTAGGTGCAAAAATTCAGTGGCTAGTACGACCATATATCGCAAGAGAACAAGATTTATTTATAATCCGCACCAAAAATGGCGAAGCTATTGACGGCGTGGAAGTGCATTTAAAAATAAAAGACCCAGAGATACAAAAAACTTTGAATTAAGTGAAAAAACTTCGGGCTTTTTTAACTAATTGCATATATAATAGTTGTAAGTAATAAAATGAAAACGGAATTGATGAGTGGATCATATAGAACAGAATGAGGAAAAACCTCCAGTCGGAACTTTGGCTGATTTTGTTTATGGTGTTACGAAAGATAACGAGCTTGAAGTTTCTGTTGCTATAAATGAAGATGGAAGGGTAATTCTCTTTCATAACAAAGTTTTTAAAAATAATTTGTCTTGGTTAGAATTTGACTTAAGAACAAATGAATTGGATTTTATACTTGATGGTGGAGAAATGCGAAACTTCGGAATGCCGCTGGATCGCTCAGTATCAAAACATATGCAAAACACGCATCAGGTATTAACAGTTTTGTTGGATGATGAAACGGGAAACGCCAAAGAAGGCCATTACATCCCCTTAATCCTCCATCAAAGTTAAGATAAAGATCTACATATAAGTAGGCTAATGGGTTTATTAAAAGAAATTGAAGGAGTTAAAAATATGAGTGAAGTATTAGACAACGTTTTTAATAATGTAGCACAGCACACAATGCTATTCGGACATGACGGCGAGTCAACAATGAAGCCTTTTGCTAATGCAGTCAATGATTTATCAGATCCAAATATGTCATCAACATATGGTATTTCCAATGGTATGGCTTAAATTTAACTGATGTTAATTTAACTCTGAAATAACCAAAACAGGCCGTGTCTGACTCCGCCTGTTTTTCTATGCCCAAATTTTATATTTATACCACTAATCATTCCAGAAAATCACATCACGCGCCGTAGCCGAGCGTTTATCTTCGCTGCGCTTATATACATATATCCCAAGCACCGACAAGCCAACCGCCCAAATCGCGCTCAAATTTCCCATGGCCGCCATAACCACGCCTGCTTTATCGGTGTCGAATATGATAACATAGGCGATGCCAAACATTTGCGCCGCCCAAGTCAGAGCCATTAAATAGCCAAAAGTCGGGCGCATCCTGCGGACATATTTATCCTTTGAGGCTACTTCCGCGCGCAAGGATTTATTGATCTCGGCCAAGCTGCCCTGATAATTAGAGATTTCCAGCTCCGCCATTTTCTCTGTGTGGCGATTAGCTTCGGCGAGCTGCTCAGGAGTTATCCCACCATTTTTTATAACCTCGCCGACCTTATCAAGCGCATCTGACGCGCTTTTAGCCACAGGGTTATCCACAACCCCCAAAGCACTGGAAACAATAGCAATTAAAACTGGCAACCCAATTTTTGATAGTATAGATGATAACATAATTTTATCCTTTTAGTTTTAAGAACGCGGCACTTGCCACGAGCGTTCAGTCGAACGCTTGTTAGTTTAAGGGCGGCGGACTTCCGCCGAGCTAACCAACTAAATTATAAAATTTATGGCTACCAATAACAGTTATAGGCTCTTTGCCTTTTGCCCAGTATGGCATTATATAAGCAGCGTGATAATGCGTTGCTCCGCCCGTGACATCCTCCAAAGCCCCTGCAACCGCGCGGTTTGCAATTCTTAGAGCGGTGGCGAAATACAAATCTCTCTTATCAACTTCTTGCAGCTTTCTGAAATTCGGATCGCTCCTATTCCAGCACGAAAACTGATATGGCTTTTGGCAAATTTGAATAATATCATTTCCCCACCAGAACTTACCCTTTTCCCGAGCTATTTTCTCGCGGTTAAGAATAACATTAGCTACAGCTTTCATGCCGTCCGCACCCTCGCCTCGCGCCTCACCCCAAAGAGTGCGCGCCAGCACGTCTACCGTGATTTCATTATAAAATTCATTCATGGTTTTCCCTTCTTCGGATATGCCGCAGCTATCCATAGCTATTAATTTTGGTTTTTTACGGCGAACTTTTGCCGAGGATACAGTCGTATCCTTTGGTTTTTTAGTCATTTTGATTTCCTTTTTGATTTTTTACGGCGGACTTCCGCCGAGCCACGATTGTGACTTTAGTCATGAAAGTGATTTGCATTTATGCAAATTGTACCGAGCGACTGCGAGGCGCACGCTAGTGCGTAAAAACTTAAAGCTTTAAAACCACGGACTTCCGCCGAGCCACGATTGTAGCTTTAGTCATGAAAGTGATTTGCATTTATGCAAATTGTACCAAGCGACTGCGAGGCGCACGCTAGTGCGTAAAAACTTAAAGTTTTAATCATGAAGGCTTTGCACCAATGCTAGCAGTTTTCATCGCTGTTCTATCAAGCTTTGCTTCAATCCGAAGCAAATGTTCAACAAGGCGATGTTCAAGCGAGCGCAAATCTTTTTGCGAAGCATAGCTCTTGGCCACCTCCAGTTTAAACGAAGCCAGAGCGTCACGTAGCTGCTCACTTCTGCGATCAAGGTTAAATTGCACCTCGTCAATTGCCTTGTTAGTATCGATCCTAGTGCGCCAAATCATTAGCAGCAGCCCCGCCAATGCAGGCAAATCAACCACCGTGATCCACCACAGTAAATCATTCGAAATTTCTGTCATTTTGATTTCCTTTTTGATTTTTTACGGCGGATTGCCGCCGAGCCACAATTGTGGTTTTAGTCATTCCAAACTTGATTTGGAATCCATTAATATCTCCCCCCGCCTACGCAAGGAAGTTCTACACTTTAAAATCACTATTAGCCTTGTGAGAGCCAGATCCGCTCATCCAGCTATAAGTTCGTCTTTGCGAGCGTTTATACTCCAAGCGGTCAGGCGACATTGATATAGCGCCCGCAACCGCATCAAGCCCATCATCGCGCCCTTTGCTTTTGCCTGGTCGCCATTCGCGCATCTCCATTATAAAAGGAGTTTTGCGCACATTTTCATGCACAAACAATCTTTTAGCCGCCAAAACCACGTCAAAGCTCTCCAAAATACGTACCTCTTTAGCGTTGGTGTTGGAAAGCTCGCGAACGCGGCAAAGCGAATTTGAGCCCTCTAGCTGCTTACGCAAAATACCAGGTAGAAACCGCCCTAACCCATTGATTTCAACCGCTATTGCTGGTAAATGAAATTTTTTGGTAAGGTCAGCAACTAT
>JAMONE010000238.1 GCA_027066695.1 Micavibrio sp.
TTTTTGTTCTGTATTTCACCTTTGGGCTATGCGCTTCAAAAATCTTATTATCCTGTACGCAGATTATCATTGCGCGAGGAAGAAAAACTTATGCCATTGCTAGATGAGCTTATGGCTTCATATAAAGATAAAAAATATGCGCGGATCAAGCGTGTAGAGCTGTTCATGATGGATGATAGGGAAGAAAATGCCGCAGCTTTTGGCAAGAATAAAATAGCAATTACAACGGGATTATTAAATAGGCTCAAATGGCGCGATCATGCTATTAAGGGTGTTCTAGCGCATGAGCTGGGTCATTTGCACCACCGTGATTTATGGTTTTGGTATTATGTTGAAGCAACAGGCGGTATTTTTAGCTTTTTATATGGCATGTTGAATCTGGTGCAAAGAATGGCAACGGCGCTATCTGATTTGTTCCTACCCTTCATTATATTTTCATTGCCGTTGCAAATTGTATGCATAGTGTTTTCTTATGGGATTAGATTATTGCGTTTGCCTACGGATATTATTGAGCGGTTAGAGCCATATTTATCACGTAGCATGGAATATCGCGCTGATAAATTCTCTGCTGATCTGCTGGGGGTTAAAGGAATCTTATCATTTATTGAAAGCATTAAAAATGACGAGCATTATATGGAGTTCGGATTCCTAAACATGAAACAACGCTCTCACCCACCATCTGAATTTCGCATTGAAAAACTGCACACTCATGAATCTTATGTAGCTCCTGTTTCTGTAACAACGGTTAAGAAGGTAGCTATCAAGAAATGCTATAATCAGCCAAAAGTTAGAAAGCAGGAATATGCGAAGCGTAAAAATTATCCAAATAATGATCTCAATAGATTTATAGATATTGGCTAGGTTAGTGTTTTTATATGGTTTTTATGCACAATGTATGTAATACTAGTATTATTCTTACTTATTAGGAGGGATTATGTTGATTACATCAAAAGGTCAGATAACTATACCAAAAGAATTTCGTGAAGCACTTGGATTGCTTCCACATACGGATGTTGAATTTGAGCGTGTTGGCGATGAGCTTCGTGTACGAAAAACAGAGCAATCTGTGCGTGGTAAAAAGTTAATAGAAGCTATGGTCGGTAAAAGCAATATTTCTATGAGTACAGATGAAATAATGAAGCTTACACGTGGATAATGATGCCTATATTAATTGACAGTAATATTCTTTTGGATATTTTTACCCAAGATAAAAAATGGTTTTCATGGTCTTCGGATACTCTTGCAGAATATGCGGAGCAAGATTTGCTATACATTAATCCGATTATCTATTCAGAGATTTCAGTTGGGTTTGAGCGTATTGAAGATTTAGAGAATGCACTACCTTCTGATTATATTAAAAGGGATGATTTACCTTATGAAGCAGCATTTTTAGCAGGAAAGTGCTTTTTGCAATATCGCAAGGCTGGTGGTGTTAAGAAGTCTCCTTTGCCAGATTTTTATATTGGTGCTCATGCTGCTATTAAGGGTTGGAGTATTATAACTCGTGATAAAGGTCGGTATCATACATATTTCCCAACGCTTGATGTTATTTCCCCATAAGACAAAATCACTCATTTAATTTAGGAAGAGTGAAATCTAAAATGAAGTGCAGTTTCACTCATCAGATTTTTTATCCAAGCATGACGCTTCTTCAAGTCCGCGGTATAGGCTGTTGTTCCTTATTACCACATTGTAAAATAAGTTATTGCCTTTTGTACCTTTTTGGGTATAAGATCCTGAAATTTTTATTTTCGTCTCTAAGTTGTTTAAAATATAGTTTATGTTACAATGAGATGGTTGTAAATTTTTATTAATTTAATATTGAGAGCGTATCATGGAATTTAGTAATAATTTAGAATATAAAGATTTAATTAAAATAAATACTTCAGCTGAAGAGAATAATAGAAACTCTAGCGCTAAGTATAGTTCTCAAGTAGTTAATAATTTTTTCGAAAGCAATCCAAAAAACATTGAGAAAATGGCAAAGAATTTTCTAGAAGATTTGGGAGTTCTGTAATTGGATCAATTAGGTAATTTTTATGTCAAAGAACATAATAAAAATAAAGGAGCGTTACATGATAGATATAAAGAGTTTAATCTCGCTACTAAAAATATAGAGAAGGTTTTAATAGATGAGTATGGAAAAGGCTTACACATATTATGTGTACCCGAACGACTACATTCAGCGCTAACAAGCTACTTTTATGATATATGCAGATATAAACATTTTCATGGCATGCTAGATAAAGATAAAGAAGCTAAAATAAATTTTCCTAAAGTATATGCATACACTTTGAAATGGATTATTAAAGAAAAACCATTCTCTTTAATAATTAATGATGCTATTCTTGAAGCCTTTAAGGAAAATGATCCTGAAAAATTTAAAAAGTTGTTAGAAACTTCAAATAGAATTAATGAAATATTGGCTTTTTTTTGGATGGATATAAGCCATAAAAGCCAAACAGGGGCATTATTAGATTTTAATGCTAAAGAGAAAAAATCTTTAATATATAATTTAAAATTTAGAGATATACACGTAGGAATGTTAGAAAGTTTATTACATAATAAGATTGATCATGAAGTTCTCAAACAATTATAATGCATTTCTAGATGATATATTGACAGTAGAGACTGTTAAAGATCTAAAAGATTTAGAAACTGTAAAAAAGAAAATCAACACCAAGACAAACTCTATAGTAAAAAATAGGCTTGCCAATTTTTACGCTTATATAGTCATAGCATTATTCGTAATATCCTATGGTGTATTAATTGTGTTTTTAAAAACTATTTTTGATGTAGAGGTAGAATTGATCAAACAAAACTTATTGGATGCAGAAGATAGATCAATTAATTCACTTGCCGTGTCAGCTATTATTGCAGGCACGATAACTCAAACTGGAGTATGTTTTTATCTGATAACAAAAAATATATTTGAGGGTAAATCTAATAATTTCAATCTTTAATAGAGGTAAAGCAAACACTGCGAGGGAGAATTATTCCTAAATTTTATGTGTGATAATGTACCTTCTCTAGTGAGTATATTGTCAAGCATTGTGATAAGTAATTTATATTTTATTTCTCATAAGACAGGGTTATCACTTTAGAAATGAGTTAAGATTGTTGCTAGGTGCTGGATTATCACCAATATTAGGTTTCTTGATTTTTTCTGGTTGCTGGTCTCTTCCCCATTCTTTGCGTTTTGAGTATTTTCTGTCTGTATATTGGGGTTCATCTTGATTAGCCACATTTGCAATATCAAATTCAGGGGCAATTTCCTGTGTAATGGCAAGGTCGGGAGTGGGGACAGGCGGTAGCAGTCTTTGTTTTAATATTTTGTTTTTGTAGTAGAGGATTTTACTGCATTTAACGGGGTGGTTTTTTTCAACGAGTATTATGGATTGCTTTGCGCCGAGCTGTGTATTTATTTCGTGCGGTCTTATTAGTGGCACTATTTTTTCACTGACAGATATACGTGCTTTTTCTGTAGCAAATCCGCGAGCTTTGGAGATGGATTTAGATTTCATAGAACATTCCCCGCAAGCCGCGCTTATATATTTTTGTGTCTCGACATTGGTCGTTGCAAAGAATATTTGATGCGCGCAGTTGGATAAAATAGTATCGCGGGTGTTTTTAGAATAAACCTCATCAAGCAAACCAATATTTTGCACAATCCCCATAAGGCGCACATTAAAGCCAGCCATAAGGGTAAAGGCACTTGCCATCACAGGCATTTTGCCGAGAATATGAAACTCATCCATTAAAAGCAAAACCTTGTGTGGCTCTTTTATAGGATCGGGGGCATGTTCTGTTAGCAGGGTAACAGCTTGTTCAAAGAACAGACGCATTATTGGCGCAAGAACTGCCATTTCACTAACGCCGATACCTAAATAAATGGCGTGACGCTTTGTTCTTAGCTCCCTAAGGTCAAAATCACTCTTTGCTGTTACTGCGTCAATGGCAGGATTGCGCCATAGCTTCAGGGCGCGTCCTAATGTTGATTTAATTCCTGATTTTTCTTTATCTGCTTTGCTGGAAAAGGAATTAAAGAGCTGTTTTGCGGGTTCATCAAGTTCAGGGTGGGTTTGCGCTATATATTTTAAAAGCTCTCCAAACTCATTTTGCGTACCAAGCAAGCGGAATATTGCCCCAATAGTTGATGGAAACTCTTTATTATCTATGACATATAGAGCCAGTCCCACGAATAAATCCTGCGCTTCTTCAGGGAAATGAGGGTCTGCTCTTTCACTTATGGAGATTAGCGAGGATGCTATGATTTGTAGGTCAGTGATGCGTTTGCTTTTATCTTTTGAAACATAATCAAGCGGGTTGTAGCAATGAGACTTCTGATCCTTTGCAAAGGGGCTAAAATTAATAACTTTGTGACCAAGGCTTTTGCGAAATCCTGATGTTATTTTGTAGTTTTCTCCTTTAACATCAAGGCAAATAAAGCTACCGTCCCATGCGAGCAGGTTTGGAATGACAACACCAACACCTTTACCTGATCTTGTAGGAGCAATGATAAAGGCGTGCGTATCACCATCATTGATTAAAAGTTGCCCGCGAACATGACCAAGTATTAAACCTTGTTTTTTGAGCATATTGGCTTTTTTAAGATCGTGATGCTTTGCCCAACGTGAGTTTCTATCAACGGGCTTAAAAATCATCATTAAGATAACGCCGCCCAAAAGCACATTAGGTGTAATTAGTGATATGGCTAAATACATGCCATATGGCTTATGCGTATAAGACATATATTCAAATATTGACCATGGCAGGGCGTTGTCAGGATCAAAGCCATTGAGCAGGAAATATATAATAGAGCTTAGATACAAACTGATAGTAATACCAATAATTACGCCTATAATCCAAAACATGATTTTAGGGAGATTATCCATTATGTTTTCCATGCGTTGTTATCAGATATGTTGCTATCAAGAAGGTTTAAAAGCCGTGTTCCACTGACTATTTCCAAATTAGTATTATGCGCGGTATCTTTGCTCTTCGCCCCAGTTTTACCAGTGTGAACAAAAAGTCCGTGGCTACCTCTTTTATTGCAGAGAGATATAAATTCATTAACATGAGCAGGGTTAATATGTGTGCGGTAGCGTTTAGCTTGTATTAGGTAATGTTTTTTATCAATAAAGACTTGCCCATCAATCCCGCCATCACCTGTATAGCGTTTGTTGCGTTTGATTTTATGCCCCTTATTTTTAAGAGCCGTTAAAATCATTTCCTCAAAAACAAAAGGATTGGTTTTGCGTAACTGGTAGAATTTCTCCTGCGGGGTTTCGCAGCTAATAAGCATTTTTAACTGGCGATCCGCCTTGCGCCTGAAGCTCGCATGTTTGCTGCGCCAATGTTTCATGGCAAGAGCTATAATTAAGAATGCAGGGACTAATAACCAGATTGCAACTGGAATATTAAGCCCTATATCCAATATGATATTTAATGTGCGTTCAAAATAATCCATAAGCGTAATATGTTTCTTCCTTTATCATTAATCTATTTATCAGGATACCAAATATCGGAGACAATGCGTTTTCCGCCAACTCGTTTGAGCTGAATCACTACATCTACGATAGA
>JAMONE010000239.1 GCA_027066695.1 Micavibrio sp.
TTTTCATGTAATTACTTTAGCATCCTTTCCACAAAGGCCTATCTAGTTTATATAAATAATATGATAATCGAGACTAATTCAGAAAATGAAACAATAGAGTTTGCCAAAAATTTTGCGCAAGATATTGCGCCTTGTGATATTATTTTGCTTCATGGAGAACTTGGTATGGGCAAAAGCGTGTTCTCACGCGCAGTTATTCGCGCCCTTTGTGGCAATGAAAATCTGGAAGTCCCAAGCCCTACTTTCACGCTTGTGCAGGCTTATGATGCGAGAATTGGTAAAATTTGGCATTTTGATCTCTATCGCCTGTCTAACCCCGATGAAATTTACGAAATCGGCTGGGAAGAGGCCTTGTCTGATGGTATTATATTGGTGGAATGGCCTGAAAGGCTGGGTCATTTGCTCCCCCGCTCATATATTGATATAACATTATCACCCATTGCAAACGCGAAAGATAAAAGGCAAATCAAGGTAGTTAAGCATGTATAAAGCATTTATTTTAGCGGCAGGCCTTGGCACGCGGATGCGCCCCTATACGGATCACTGCCCAAAGCCAATGGTCGAAGTTGCAGGGCGAAGCTTAATTTGGCGAATATTAGATAGGCTGCGCGATGCTGGCATTCCCGAAGCGGTTGTAAATCTTCATTATATGGCTGACATCTTGGCAAAGCATCTGGAGGAATATTCAAAGCTTAACCCTGATTTTATCATTCATCTGTCTTTTGAAGATGATATTTTGGATACTGGCGGGGGAATTAAAAATGCACTGCATTATTTCAATGATAACGAGCCGTTTTACGTGATTGCAGGTGATGCGCTTTGGAGTGATGGGGATATATCTGCTTTGAAAACTCTGGCGCGTAATTGGGATGGCAGTAAAATGGATATCCTGACCTTGATGCAGCCACTTGATCGAATGAAGATAACACATGGCGTTGGTGATTATGATTTACTGGATGGTGGCATGGTAAAACGCGCTCATGATAAAAGCGGCTCTCATATGTGGAGCAATATCCGCCTTAACTCTGTTGATATTTATAAGGATATCCCAGAAGAGAAATTCTCGTTTTTGAAAATCATGGATGAATGCGAAATAAAAGGGCGGTTAATGGCTCTGGAATATGCGGGTGATTGGCATCATGTAAGCACGCCTAAAGACTTAAAAGCCGTTAATGAGAGCTTTGCTAATGAGTAATTCTGCGCAGCATAAAATCTATAATATCAAAGCTGGACAGCCATTTTCCAAAAATCTTGCGCAATATTTGCTGCGCATTACTAAAGGCAAGTCCGAGGATTTAGCGCGCTATCGGATATTGCTACCAACGCGCAGAGCTTGCCGTATATTGCGTGAAACATTCTTGAATATTAATGATGGTAACTCTATATTGCTGCCCGTTATGAGCCCTATCGGTGATGTTGACGAACAAGATTTATCGCTAATGATGTTTGGTAATTCAGATGAATTTCTTGATATCCCAAGCGCGATTGCGCCATTAAAACGCCAGCTTTTACTTGCAAAGCTTATACGAAGCATCGCTGAATTTGCACAAGGGGCGGATCATGCGCTTGCGCTTGCTGCGGCACTGGCAAAATTCATAGATCAAGTGGTTGTCGAAGGATTGGAATTTTCAGACCTGCATAAAATTGTGCCTGAGGAATTTGCTGCGCATTGGCAAATAACTTTGGATTTCTTGAAAATAATCAGTGAGAATTGGCCACTAATATTAGCCGAACAAGGATTAATTGACGTTGCGCAGCGCAGAAACTTGCTGCTTCATGCTCTGTCAAATCATTGGCGTAAAAATCCACCTGATTATCCAGTAATTGCTGCGGGTGCAACTGGCTCTATCCCTATGGTGGGGGAGCTATTGGGCGTTATATCACAAATGCCGCAAGGACAGATTATTTTACCAGGGCTTGATAAAATAATGGATAATAAAGCATGGGAATATGTTAGTGAGAGCCACCCCCAATACAGCCTAAAAACATTACTAGACTCTATTGGCGCAAACAGAGATGCGGTGGAAGAGCTTAATATTAATGATAATTCTAATCGCAATATCCTAGCGTCAGAAATGATGTTACCTGCAAAAGTAAGTGCGCAGTGGAAAGACTTCCCAAAGCGTCATGAAATCACCCCTATGCTGCAAAATCTACAGTATTTCCCTTGCTCAACCCAACAAGAGGAAGCTTCAATAATTGCACTTATAATGCGCGAGCAATTGCAGCATAAAACAAAAATAACTGCGCTGGTTACTCCTGATAGAAATTTGGCGCGGCGCGTTAGTGCGTTATGCCGTAGATGGAACATAGAGGTCGATGACTCCGCAGGGCGTAACCTACTTGAAAGCAGGCTCGGCAAATTTATGGCATTAAGCATTAAACAAGCGCAAGGTGGCTTTGATGTTATAGCTTTATTATCGTTACTTAAAATATCGCTATGCCGTTTTGGGCAAGATGATCGTCACTATAATAAAATGCTTGCTTCACTAGAAGTAGAGTTTTTACGGCAAGGCCATTTATTCACTTCCCATGAAATGCTGCGCGATATAGTTGCAGCAAAAGAAAACCATACAGAGCTTTTGAGTTTTATTGATGCATTTTATGCTGCACTTAAGCCATTGATATATTACACAAAACAAGGAGAAGCCTTTAATTTTGCAGATATATTAAAAGCCCATATCAAAGTAATGGAAAGCTTAGCCGCGCTGCCTGATAAAGATGGAGCGCAAATGCTATGGCGCGGTGATGATGGTGAAGCTGGCGCAATGTTTTTAAACGAGATATTAGAACATGCCGCCTTAATAGATAATGTGAACATAGGCGAATATGAAGAAATTTTAAATGCACTTATGCGTAATGTTACAATTCGCTCGGCCTATAATGTGCATCCAAGATTATTGATATTAGGACAATTAGAAGCACGCCTTAGCGACGCAGATTTAGTAATTTTGGGCGGGATGAATGAGGGCGTATGGCCGCCTGATGCGGGGCATGATCCATGGATGTCACGCCCAATGCGCAAAAAGTTCGGCTTGCCTGCTTCTGAGCAAGCAATAGGCATTGCCGCCCATGATTTCGTGCAGGGCTTTTGTTCTTCGAATGTTATTATCACCCGCTCTGAAAAAATTGATGGCAGCCCAAGCGTTCCTGCGCGTTGGCTTGATCGGCTAAACACAGTAATGCGTAGCTGTGGAATGAGCTTGTCTGATTTATCACACGCGCCATATATAAAATGGGCAAAATCACTGGATGAGCCTGGCGAATTTGCCCCATTCAGCAGGCCAGAGCCGCGTCCGCCAGTATCAACCCGCCCCAATAGTGCGTCCATAACAAAAATTGATATCTGGATGAAAGATCCATATGCGATTTACATGCATTATGTACTGCGCCTAAGGAAAATACAGCCATTGCTGCAAGATAATGATGCAGCATTGCGCGGGACTATATTGCACAAAATACTAGAAGACTTCACAAGTGAATACCCGCTATCACTTCCTGATAATGCAGAAGAAGAGCTTATTAACATCGCCAAAAAAGTTTTGGAAGAGACGCTAGAAACTCCAGAAATTATGCATTATTGGTGGCCAAAACTATTAAAAATTGCTGCATGGTTTGTGGCGCATGAGCGTAACTGGCGCGAAGATGCCAAATTCCTTGAGAGCGAGATAAAGGGCAATATTGATATAGATATCAACGGCGCACCCTTTAACCTCTATGGAACGGCGGATCGAATAGATCGCGTAAATGGTGGTTATGCAATTATTGATTATAAGACGGGGGGGGCTTTTTCTGAAAAAGCTCTTAAAAATGGTGAGCTACCGCAGATGGTTTTGGAATCTATAATTCTATCAGGCGGTGGCTTTAATGGTCGTGGCTTTAAATATCAAAGCGAAACACAAGACAAAAAACATGTGCCAAAGGGCGATTGCGTCTATTTGGGCTATTGGAAACTAACTGGTGGCACAAAAGCAGGGGAAATCCGCGCAATTGCTGGTGATCTTGATGAAACAATTGATATAGTTTTGGATGGCCTTAAAAATCTTATTGCGGTGTTTAGAGAGCTGGATACCCCGTTTTATGCCATTCCCAATACTGAAAATGCCCCACGTTTTAATGATTATGAACATATATCACGCCTTAAAGAATGGGCAGCTCTTGATAATGGCGAGGCCGCATAGATGCAAGCAATTAAACAAAAACATAGTGAAGTAATTGACCCCAATATATTGCAACGCGCAGCCTCTAACCCGCAGGAATCAATCTGGGTAGGCGCGTCAGCAGGAACAGGCAAAACCAAAGTTTTAACTGATCGTGTATTGCGCCTGTTACTGCCGCGTAATGATGGCCGCGAAGGAACGCCGCCAAACCGTATTTTATGCCTGACATTCACCAAAGCTGCGGCAAATGAAATGTCACTGCGCATTAATAAAACACTTGGCCATTGGGCGGTTATGGAGCTGGAAAAGCTTAAATCTACGCTGGAAGATTTGCTAGGTCATGAACCGTCTGTGGATCAGATAGAAGCCGCAGGGCAGCTATTTGCAAATGTTATTGATTGCCCTGCTGGCTTGCAAATAATGACTATTCACTCTTTTTGTCAATCAGTGCTAGGGCGTTTTCCACTTGAAGCTGACCTGCCCCCCTCTTTTAAATTGCTCGACGATTCTATGGCTAGCGATATGATAAGCAGCGCACAATCCGACATTCTCAAGCAAGCGCAAAGCGAGCAATATAGTGCATCCCCGTTAAGCAACGCGCTATATTCACTAGCAAGTGACTTGGACGAGGCAAGCTTTACATCGCTAATTAACGCTATATGTTCAGAGCGTCACCAATTGCTTACATTATTCAATCGTTATAATAATGCACATGGCGTTTACGCTGCAATTTGTGAGTATTACGAAATTAAGCAAGGTGAGACTGCGGACGATATTATCGCGGCTCTATGCGATCAGAAATGCTATGACGGCGTTGCGCTGCGCTTGGTTGCGCAATCTTTGGCGCAAGATAAAGGCAAGCTTGCCCCCGTTCGAGCAGCAAAAATATTACAATGGCTAGATAGCCCGCTTGAAAGGCGAGTAGAAGATTTCAGAATTTATAAATCTGCTTTTGTTACTCAAAAAGGAGAAATGCATAAAAACGCCTTTCCGCCAAAGGCTATGCTCAAAAATAACCCTGAATATGCGGATATATTGCATAAAGAAGCCAATAGATTAATCGATGCTAGCGAGACATTAAAACGCATCAAATCGGCGCAAATGACCCGCGATTTACTTATTATCGGCCATGAAGTTCTTAAGCGTTATAACCAAATTAAGCATGAACATGCCGCGCTTGATTTTGATGATTTAATCCTTCGCACCATGACATTGCTTAGCGGTAAAACCCGCTGTTTTTCTGCGTTAAGCGGTGATGATATCAGCAATATCGCCCCTTGGATAATGTATAAACTTGACCAAGGCTTGGATCATATTCTAGTTGATGAAGCGCAAGACACTAACCCTGAGCAGTGGCGCATTATCGAAGCATTATGCGAAGAGTTTTTCAGCGGTAATAGTGCGCGTGATGAAGTTTTGCGCACATCATTTACTGTTGGCGATATCAAACAATCGATATACAGCTTTCAACGCGCCGCGCCCGAAGAGTTTAAACATATGCAACAACGCTTTGATCGTAAGATTAAAGATTCTGGTAAAGTAAATAAAAATATTGCGCTTGATATTTCCTTTCGCTCTACACAAAGTGTTTTGCGTGTGATCGATAATATATTCAAGGATGAGCATTTGAATAAATCTATTGGCGGGGGCAATATTCATCACAAAACATTTCGCACTGGTCAAGCTGGAATGGTGGAGCTTTGGCCCTTATTTGAAGAGGCGCAAAAGGAAAGTCATGACTTTTGGCAGCCTCCTATTGCAGTTCAAAACCAACAAAGCGCATCAAGTGAGCTTGCCTCATATATAGCAAGCAATATTCGAAACTGGCTGGACAGTAAAGATATGCTACCCGCCTATAACCGCCCTGTTCAGGCGGGTGATATAATGATATTAGTACGCACCAGATCGAAATTCGTTGACCAATTAGTGCGTAGTTTAAAGTCGCTTGATGTTCCAGTAAGTGGCGCAGACAGGATGATTTTAGGAGATCAGCTTGCGGTTCAAGATTTGCTCGCTCTGGCTCGCTTTTGCTTGCTTCCTGATGATGATTTGACATTGGCTACGGCGTTAAAATCTCCGATATTGGGGTGGAATGAAGATGAAATATTCTCCCTATCATATAACCGTAAAGGCACATTATGGCAGGAAATATGTAATTTTGATTATGATAAAATTAACGAACCAGTGCCGCATGTAAGCGATCAAAAGCGTGAGTTTGCGCGAGATTATCTATCACGGTTAATCGGGCGAGCGCGCTATCTTGGCACATATGAATTTTTCTCTCACATATTAAATATGAAATGCCCCGCAGATAATCATTCAGGATTAAGGGCTATGCGCACACGTTTAGGTAATGATGCACTTGACCCAATAGATGAGTTTTTGAATGCAGCTCTGGCTTTTAGCACGGATCACACGGATCATTTGCAAGTTTTTCTCGATCATCAGGAAAGAAAAAATGTACAAATTAAGCGTGAAATAAAGGAGCGCGGCGGGCAAGTTCAGATCATGACAATTCATGGCTCTAAAGGCCTGCAAGCTCCTATCGTTATTATGCCCGATACTATTAAAAGCAGCGCAGCGCGAAAAATGGGGCGTATAATTTGGCCAAATAAAACTGGCCTTTGCACACCGCTTTACTCTCCTCGTCAAGATGATGATCCCAAGGCATATAAAGCAATTTATGATGAATGCAGCGATCAAGATGATGAAGAATATTATCGCCTTCTCTATGTTGCAATGACCCGCGCAGCAGACAGGCTTTATATCGCAGGTTATCAAGGGCGCAAAGGCGCAAAGGAAAGCTCTTGGTACTTTAAAATACGCGCAGCAATGCAAAATGATGATACTTGCATAGAGCTGGATAACGGCCATATTCGCGTTGAAAACATGCAAGAAGCACAGCCCGATAAAGCCAGCGATATTGCGCTGTCTATAAAAGATGATAGTGCTACATTACCTGAATGGGCACTTAAAGCTGCGCCGCAAGAGCCAACGCCGCCGCGTCCGCTTATCCCCTCTGCGCCATCGATTGAGGAACGCGAAGCTGCGCTCTCACCACTAAAGGCAATGAATAATAAACGCTTTAGGCGCGGTAATATAACGCATAAATTGCTGCAATTTTTACCTGATTTTGCGCAAGATAAACGTAAGAATGCTGCGCTAAAATTTGTGCATAAAAATGCTACGGATTTATCAGAGAAAGTGCGTAATGATATAGTTTCAGAAGTAATGAAGATTTTTGCTAACCCGAAATACGCCCCATTCTTTAGCCAGCAATCCATGGCCGAGGTCTCACTTACAGGCCTGATGACGGATAACCGCATCGTCAGCGGGCAAATTGACCGATTAGTAATTGGTGAAAATGAAATATGGATTGTAGATTACAAAACCAACCGCCCGCCCCCCAGCGATCCAAAAGACATACCTCTAATTTATCATAAGCAACTAGCAGCTTATCATGATTCTATAACCGAGATTTACCCCAACCACAAAATCAATTGCGCGTTATTATGGACAGATGGCCCAAGCTTAATGATTATTTAGAGTCAAAAAGTTCTATTTCTTACGGAATTTATCGAGTGATATAACTTCACCGGTTTTCTTACTACTATTATCTGTGCCACTTGGATCAGGCTCATCATCACCATCAGGAAGCTCTTGCAGGATAATATCATCCTCATCCATAGTATCATTTAGTGGTTGAAACTGTAGTGCAAAATTAACAGATGGATCGGCAAAGATGCTGATAGCACTTAATGGTACAACTAATTTTTCAGGTATATCATTAAAGGATAGAGTAACTTGCATACGCTCATCATCCACGGCCAAATCAGAAAATTGATATTGCAAAACAATTGTCATCTCACCAGGATAGCGATCACGCAAATAATCAGGGATTTTAACACCAGGATAATCGGTTAAAAACGTAATATAAAAATGATGATCGCCAAGCATACCGCCTGTACCATCATAGCTTTCTATAACTTCTTCAATAGCTGTGCGCACCACACTTCGAAGGGCGTTCTCAACCATTTTGTCATATCTTAAAATATCATCTTCATCAGTCATACATATATGTCGCAAATATTAGAGGGCAAAAGCAATAGCTATTGTAATTATTTTCTTAAATTATACATGGGTAATGATAAAAAACTATACCTGAATTTATTTCGAATGTAGTGTTATGCTCAAGGCCTAGGGAATTAATATCATCACAAACAGAGTTATAAAATTTGCGTATTGATCCATTATATTTATTAACCCCCAATCATAAAAAGCGGGCAAAGCTGCTTTCTTATGCTATGGAGGATAGATTCATGTCCCGTATTATCCATGATTTAAATGATTTTGGGCATGATATTAGCTTTTCCTTATTTACTAATATGGGCGCGTATGAGCCATTTGCTCTATCTACGGAAAGCCTTGATACAGCTGAGAAACAACAGCAATTTGCCCATGGGTTTTGGGATATGTTCGAATCAGGCAATATGAAGGCAAAGCTGCGTTTTTCTGCATTTTGTGGAGCGGATATTAATGCACATTATTTCCTTCATGAAATCATGCATTTTCATCAAGATATGAATGGACTCTACCTGCTTCCATTACAAGAGCAAGGAACATTCCCAATCCTACTTGATGCCAAAAGCGACATAGTAGCAATAATGTTTTGTGAGGCATGGGCAGAAATCGAGGCCATTCGCTCTTCTTGGGCTTTGCGTGAAAAAGGCAATGATAGCGGCTGGAGGGGCGCTCTTAAATCATCGGATTGGCGGAATTTAGCCATAGCATATGATCGTGATTTGCAAGATGGCATGGACGAGAAATGCGCCGCTGCGAGTATATTCAGGCTTTGGTATGAGGGTACTCACCGAGAATTCTACGAGTGCCACGGTCTTAAAATTCATGAAGAAAATTTGAAATGTTTTAGGGATAATGTAGAAAAAATAAGTGATAGTGATATCAGTGAAAAACTGCGTAAATTAGAATTACCGATGCTGTTAGCGCGTTTTCCAAAGGGCGGCATTCCTGATTATTTCTCACTTATTGACTGGGTGGATAATATCTATAGCTGTATTAAAAGCTCAAAAGTTCAAAGACGTATAGATGAGCTAGAGCAACGCTATGGCAAGGCGGATAATACTAATATCCAAGATATAAAATGTGGCGCACCGCCATATCTATGGAATCGCTTGCGCACAATTGATGCATAGCCGATTTGATCGAGTATCATATATGAAATCTAGGGTCAAAACCTAGATTTTATCAGCCAACCAGTCAATAATTTGTGATTTTGGCATACCAGTCACACGCGTATCAATGACTTTTCCGCCCTTGAACAGCATTAATGTAGGAACGCCGCGCAGACCATATTTCGTAGGAGATTCAGGCGCATCTACGATATTAACCTTAACTATTTTTACTTTATCGCCAAGCTCATCTGCTACTTCTTCGACAATTGGCAATAACGTCTTGCACGGCCCGCACCATTCTGCCCAGAAATCAACCAGCACAGGTATGTCAGAATTGATTACTTCTGCTTCAAAATTACTATCATCTACTGCTTTTAGAGGCATTATCTTATTCCTTATCGTTAATATATTAATATATCTACTATGATTCGTTAAAATGGTAAATTATTTAAAGTGAAGCACCCTTTACTTTATTATCCTCATCAAGAAGCAAAATAGCAGGCTCGTATTTTTGTGCCTCCTCCTCGCTCATACTCGCATAAGCACAAATTATAACAAGGTCGCCGCTCTTAACCAAATGAGCTGCCGCGCCGTTAATACCAATTATGCCAGAGCCACGCTCCCCCTCAATTGCATATGTAGTCAGGCGCGCGCCATTAGTTATATCCAGCACGTCAACATGCTCATGAGGCAAGATCCCCGCTTGATCCATCAAATCCCTATCGATTGTAATAGAGCCTTCATAATTCAAATCTGCTTGCGTCACAGTGGCGCGGTGCAGCTTACATTTAAGCATTTTTAGAAACATCACTTTACTTCCCATTATGATCCGTGTGTAATTCGAGTATCTGTTTATAACAATATAATGAATAATTAAAGAGGGCAAGCATGGCTATTTATGATGATAACAATATTTTTGCTAAAATATTAAAAGGTGAAATCCCATGTGATAAGGTCTATGAGGATGATTTCGTGCTTGCTTTTAATGACATTACGCCAAAAGCACCTGTGCATATTTTGCTTATCCCTAAGGGAAAATATGTATCAATTGATGATTTTGGGGCTAATGCTTCGGCGGCGGAAGTCAAAGGGTTTTATGCTGCCCTAGCTAAAATAGTGCAAGAAAAAGGAATTGCCGAGACGGGCTTTCGCTCTATCGCCAATACGGGCGATGATGGCGGCCAAGAAGTCCCCCATTTCCATGTGCATATATTGGGCGGAAAACCTATCGGCCAGATGATTAGCTAGGAAACATAATTACATTATCAGCTTCAAATCCTGTTATTACTGGCTGTGTGAGGGCGTTTGTGTATCCTGCTTCTTGTTGCATAGATATAACTTCATCGATAATCATTAGATGTGAGCTAAGCTGCGTAGCTATAATATCTAAAAACTTAACAATTTTAGGGTTTGTAATTTCATATGACAGGCCGCAAAGCTCCGTCAGCTCCAGCAGCTCTTCCGTATCTTCGGAAATTATATCCATCATATTAATTTGCGTTTCAGACCATAGCTCGGGATTTTCCTCTGCCATAGCATCACGCATGGAATAACGCTCTATTATACGATCACATTCCATATGTAAGAAAGCCAGATCAGCCGATACTACGCTTTCAAAATCAGCAATTTCCTTCATCGTAAACGCCGCGCAGAGCAATGCTTCTTCAGCTTTAAAGTTGCCCATCATTTCATGCAGCGCATAATTCTCATCTGCAAGTGGCGTTTGTCCAATAATCAGCATATCGCGCACTATTAACGGCATCTGCAATCTGTTTTTCAATAGAGCCATTTGTTTATCATTCTGTGCCATATCAGCCTCCTAAATTATCCGTTAAGTTCATCCCTCATACTTCCCTTCTTAAAGGGTAAAGGTGAATAAATTCTTAATGTATCTATTATTTTTTGAATCTTTATGCGATAAGTAAGATCAAAAGGTGAACAGGATAGTTTTATGGTAGCGCGGATTAATACGGTTTCATTTCAAGGTGTTGAGGTAAAGCCCGTTGATGTGCAGGTGCAGCTATCTAATGGATTGCCAGCATTTAATATTGTGGGGCTGCCTGATAAAGCGGTGGCGGAAAGTAAAGAGCGGGTAAGAGCTGCGCTCCATTCACTAGGCTTGGCTTTGCCGCCAAAACGCTTAACCGTTAATATGGCCCCTGCGGATTTAAGCAAAGAGGGCAGTCATTTTGACTTGCCAATTGCACTTGGCGTTCTTGGCGCAATGGGCGTTCTGCCAAAGGATGAGCTTGCGGGCTATGTGGTGCTGGGCGAGCTATCTCTTGATGCCTCTATCCGCCCTGTTTCAGGGGTGTTGCCCGCAGCGATACATGCAAATGAGATTGAACATAGCCTAATTTGCCCTAAAGAATGCGGTAGCGAAGCCGCGTGGGCGGGCGAGCTGGATATTGTTGCGCCTGCTGATTTGCTACAGCTCATTAATCATATAAAAGGCACACAAATATTAGCGCAGCCAGAAGCCTTGCTGGCCAATGATAACGTCACTGATCTTCCCGATTTATCACATGTTAAGGGTCAAGAAAGCGCAAAACGAGCATTAGAAATCACGGCTGCTGGCGGGCATAATTTACTTATGATCGGCGCACCCGGTAGCGGTAAATCCATGCTAGCTAGCTGCTTACCCTCAATATTACCGCCCCTATCATCAAGAGAAGCACTAGAGCTTTCCATGATACACTCGCTAGCAGGAATGCTGCCCGAAGGCGGACTTATAAGACAAAGGCCATTTCGCAGCCCCCATCATTCAGCGTCGCAGCCTGCACTTGTTGGTGGAGGGCAAAAGGTAAAACCTGGGGAGATTTCTTTGGCTCATAACGGCGTTTTATTTTTGGATGAGCTTCCTGAGTTTTCAAGATCTGCGCTAGAAGCTTTGCGCCAACCGCTAGAGACGGGCGATGCATTGATTGCACGCGCAAATGCACATGTGCGCTATCCCGCAAGATTTCAGCTAATCGCGGCGATGAACCCTTGTCGATGTGGTTATTTGGGCGATTCGGATATGGAATGCACAAAAGCTCCGCGCTGCGGGGTTGATTACCAATCTAAAATCTCCGGCCCATTAATGGATCGCATAGATATCCATGTTGATGTGCCGCCAGTTCAGATATCTGATTTACAAGGCGTTGGCACTGGCGAGCCTTCCAAGATAGTAGCCCAGCGCATTATCCGCGCTCGTGAAATTCAAGAAATGCGCTATGGCGGCTCTAAAATTAATGCATATATCAGCGGTGACATGCTGGATGAAGCCACGCAAATGAGCGATGAGACGCGCGCGCTTTTGGTTAAATCGGTGGAACATGCAAAGCTCTCTGCACGTGGATATTACCGTATTTTACGTGTAGCGCGTACAATTGCCGATCTTAACGGCGGCGCAGAACTGTTATCAACATCAGATATATCAGAAGCCTTGAGCTATCGCCGCATGGCTATATAATAATATGTGCTTGTTTACCATATTTTATTTGTGTTAATGGGATGTTTTAGGTTATACTACTGGTAATCAATAAATAATAACTATGGTATGAATTTATATGACCTTTGGCGGTATTAAAGATACAGAATTTATTTTGAAGGATAGCACAATTGCAAAGCCTGACAGCTCTCATGATTATGCGTCGGGTATTTTTTCACCTAATAATTCTTTAAATAATAGTTTATCTGCCACTTCCACTCCCAAAACAGTATTTCAACAATTAGATGCTGGGCGCAGTGGTGTAAATCGCTCTGTTGCTCATATTAAAACCAATCAATCATTCTGTGCCGAAAAAGCCGTTACGAACAAGCAAGAGGCATCTAAAAGTTTAAGCGCTGGCCGACAAGAAGTTAAGACAATAAAAGCCTCAATGGAAACTGATTATAAGCAAGCCAAAGCGGAAGCTATCGCTTGCCTGAAAGAAGCGGCGGGTAATCAGGGGCTTAATGGTGACGACGTGGTGGCGCAAATTTGTCCTTCTGCTGACTCGGGTGGTAGCAGCGCAGCATTAGTTAGTGCGGCTGGCGCGACGCTAGCAACTGGCGGAGTAGCATCAGCCCTTGGCGCAGCTTGCGTAGCGGTTGAAATTAGCAAGCAAGATCGAAGAAACCTTAGTCCCAATCAAAGAGAAAGCCTGATTGAAGACACTGTGAAAATCGCACAAACGAAAGTGCAAGACAGCAGAGATACTATGTCCATGTCAGATGGCGGTAAGGTTATCCCTGATAATAGCAATATTGCCAAGCTTAATGTAGATGGTATGAAGCAACTTCTTGAACAAAAGGTAGAAGATCAACCCGAACATATTGCAGCATCTGATCTTGAGCATGAACTTAAAGAAGTCCAAAATAATCATGGATATGTAGCCGAAAATTACAACCCAACCGATGTAGCAGAAGAAAGCCCGCAATATGATTCTGGTGATGTTGTGCTTACAGGGATGGGTTTGCAAGGGATTTTCACGATGAAGGTTGAAAATTCTTCACCTGCTGCAAACACAGAATTAGAAAATGTTTCCGATGTTTTTGCTAAATTAAACAAATCTAATGATCAAAGCACAGACCCAATATATGCAAATGAAATGCCTATAAATATGCGCACAGGTGTGTCTAGTGATCTTAGAATTTCTGTTTAATTAATTTTTTTATTTTAAATTAATGTTTTTTAGAGTATTTAATTATAATGTTTTAGTATTATTAGTTGTGTTTAATTAAACAGGTCTTAAATAATTGCAATATTCTCAATGTATAAATAGAGCCCAAGATTTTTCTGATCTTGCGTTTGAACGTTTAAAGACAGACAAGCTTTTGCCTGTCCCAGAGAATT
>JAMONE010000240.1 GCA_027066695.1 Micavibrio sp.
AATTACGAGCTTTGGTTTGTCTATTACTCAAAATCTGATTCTAATCTGGTCGAAGCTATAGATTCCCTTCTAAATAAAAATAAAAAATTATCAAATGAGCAATGTTATGAGCTATTCAATAAATTTCTAAGCAACAAACGAGAAGAGAAAAGCGTACAAAAAGCTGGAGATCAAATAAAGAAAACAATTAATGATGTAAATATTGCCGTTACCTCTGCAAAAAAATATGCATCTGAATATAATAAAAACCTTGGTAATGTAGCTGAGGAACTTAAAACAGACAAAACAAAAGAAGAGGTTAGCGAATTACTTGTTGGTGTTATGTCTAACACCGAAGACATGATTGAGCATAGTAAACATTTAGAGGATATGCTGGAGCATTCCAATGAAGAAATGGAAAATATGCGCCATGATCTTGAAGTTGCCCGTAAAGAAGCCATGACGGATTCACTAACGGGGCTTTCCAATAGAAAAGCATTTGATCAAGAGTTAAAAAACTTAATGAAAATAGCTAATGGTGATGATCCTAATGCCTTTAGCTTAATTATGTTAGATATTGATAATTTCAAAGATTTTAATGATACTTTTGGTCATCAAATTGGGGATCAGGTTTTAAAATTAATAGCAAGAACGCTAAATGATAGTATCAAGGGACGTGACCTTGCTGTTCGCTATGGCGGAGAAGAATTTGCAATTTTATTGCCTGAAACAAATATACAAGGCGGCATTAAAGTTGCTGAAATACTTCGTCAGGAAGTAGAAAGTAAAGAGCTTGTAAATCGTGCCACTGGTAAAAAAATTGCAAAAATCACATTTTCTGCTGGTGTTGCTGGATATCTAAAAGGTGAAACCGACGAAGATTTTATAAAGCGCGTTGATGTTGCTCTTTATGGGGCAAAAGATGCTGGTCGCAATCAGGTTATCGCATCAAAATAAAATTATAATTACTTGCATATATGATGCTTAAATGTCTATTTATATCTATGCATGATATATTTGAAATCGAAGAATCTGCGGATGAAAATTCTGCCCCCTCATATCTTGATGATCTAAACTCACCCCAGCGCGAAGCCGTTGAAGCTATGGACGGCGCGGTTTTGGTTCTCGCTGGCGCGGGAACGGGTAAGACGCGCGTATTAACCACTAGATTAGCTCATTTACTAAATAGCGGATATTGCTCTCCATATCAAATATTAGCCGTTACCTTTACCAATAAAGCCGCGCTTGAAATGAAGGAGCGCATTAGCTCTATGATGGGCGGAATATCGGTTGAGGGCTGGTGGCTTGGCACTTTTCACTCACTAGCGGCAAAGATGCTGCGCCGTCATGCGGATCTTGTGGGGCTATCGAGTAACTTCACCATACTTGATCCTGATGACCAAGTGCGCCTTCTTAAACAGCTTATGGAAGTTGAAGGCATTGACGTTAAGAAATGGACTCCTAAATCCTGCATAAGCATTATTGATCGCTGGAAAGACCGCGGGCTTGTTCCTGCTAGTGTATCAAATGATGATGTTAGCGATATAGCAGACGGTAAAATGCCGCTACTCTATGCCAAATATCAGGAGCGTATGCGAGCAATAAATGCCTGTGATTTTGGCGACCTTATGCTTCACATGATTACAATATTGAAAAATCCAGCGAATAAAGCAGTGCTGGATGAATATCATAGACGTTTTCGCTATATCTTGGTGGATGAATATCAAGATACAAACGTAGCGCAATATTTATGGCTACGGCTGCTTGCTGGGGGAGAAGGCAATATTTGCTGCGTTGGCGATGATGATCAATCTATTTATGGTTGGCGCGGCGCGGAAGTCGGCAATATCCTTAAATTCGAACAAGATTTTAAGGGCGCAAAAATTATTCGTTTGGAGCAAAATTATCGCTCTACCAACAATATTTTGAAAGCTTCGGGCGCGTTGATTGAAAATAACGGATCGCGCCTTGGTAAAAGCCTATGGTCAGACCAAGGCGACGGCGAGAAAATAAAAATCGGCGGGCTTTGGGATGGTGAGGCAGAAGCGCGCTGGGTTGGTGAAGAGATTGAACAGCTCCAACATAAGGGCGAGGCATTAAAATCTATGGCAGTTTTAGTGCGCACAGGCTTTCAAACGCGCACATTTGAAGAGCGATTTATTAAGCTTGGCCTTGCTTATAAAGTCATTGGCGGCCCTAGGTTTTATGAGCGCATGGAAATCCGTGACGCGCTGGCTTATTTCCGCGTAATAGTGCAACACGCCGATGATTTAGCGTTCGAGCGAGTGATAAACACGCCAAAACGCGGGCTTGGAACAGCTACTATCAATATACTTTATTCCCATGCCAGAGCGCACGGAATCCCGCTATATGGCGCAATTATGGACTTAACCCAAAGCGATGAGCTACGCCCGAAAGTCAAATCAACGCTGATGAAATTGTTAGATGATTTTGATCGCTGGCGTTCCCTTATGGATAATATGAACCACGCTGAACTTGCTGCACTTATATTAGAGGAATCAGGCTATATGCCTATGTGGAAGCTGGATAAAACTCCCGAAGCTCCAGGCAGGGTGGAAAATCTGAAAGAGCTTGTCGGCGGAATGCAATCCTATTCGTCAATGCAGGAGTTTTTAGAGCATGTAGCCCTTGTTTTGGAAAATCAGGATAGCTCTTCTGGTGATTTTGTAACGCTTATGACCTTGCACGGCGCAAAAGGTCTTGAATTTGACAATGTCTTTCTTCCAGGTTGGGAAGAAGGCCTGTTCCCCTCGCAGCGCAGTATGGATGAAAACGGTACAAAAGGCTTGGAAGAAGAACGACGCTTGGCCTATGTCGGGATTACACGCGCACGAAAACGAGTGTTTATCTCATATGCTGCCTCGCGCCGAATATATGGTAGCTGGGTTAACTCTATCCCCTCACGCTTTGTTGATGAGCTGCCCGATGATCTAATTGATCTTAATTCGCAAAGTGGAATGGTGCAAGCTGGCCGCTCACGTCATTGGGATTCCAGCGGCTTTACGCCGAAACCTAAATCAGTTGGCGTTAAGGTTAAAACCGATAACGGCGACATTTTAACGCGCGGTGATAGAGTATTTCACGATAAATTCGGCTATGGTGAAATCATCAATATAGATGGCCATAAACTTGATATTATGTTTGAGCATGGCGATAAAAAACGAGTAATGGATAGCTTTGTCGAGAAAACTATAACTAAGCCATATTAGAATGATTCATAATTTGAATTTGAGCAGCAAGATTCGTCTCGAAACTTTCAAATTGATGCTTAGGCTTGCTTTAAATTTGTCCACGCATCTTCTCTTGAATTGAGATCAGGAAAATAAGGAGGTAATTTCAATAATTTAGCTCCAGTTTTTTTCAATCAAATCTTTGATATCACTCCCTTTATGTTGCGAGATATTATCCATAATGACGGCCAATATCTATTTAAGATATGGCATTTGCCACTTTAATATGGCTTGGCTATATAATACTGTTTTTATATTGTTTTTCTGCGCATCTCGCGCCATAGTGCCATTTGTATTTAAATATATTGGATAAAATGAAAATGAACGAATCTGATAATAGCGTTAATGATGATGTGAGTGTGCAGCCGCCGAGGGGCTTGCTAGCGCGTTTGCGTGGATATCTTTTTGCAGGAATTTTGGTAACTGCACCTATAAGTATTACCGTTTATCTTACCTATGTTTTTCTTACTTTTGTTGATAGCAAGGTCGTACATTTGCTTCCGAAAGATTGGTATGACGCGCTTTATGGCTCTACTACTTTTCCTGGACTTGGCCTGATAATATCGTTAACTGGATTTATTATGATTGGGTGGTTTGCCACTAATTTCCTTGGTCGCATGATTATACGCGTTTCCGAGTATATTGTAGCCCGTATGCCTGTTATTCGTACGCTTTACAGCGCGATTAAGCAGATATTCGAAACAATTATGGCAACTCAATCCACTGCATTTCGTGAGGTTGTTATGCTGGAATATCCACGTAAAGGTGTGTGGTCTATTGGCTTTGTAACTGGTATTACTCAAGGCGAGGTGCAGGAACATACTAAGGCTGAAACGGTTAATGTGTTTGTTCCGACAACGCCAAATCCAACGTCGGGGTATCTATTGTTTGTGCCAAAGAAAGAGCTGAAATATCTGGATATGAGTGTTGAGGAGGGGGTTAAACTTGTAGTTTCTGCGGGTATTATTTCTCCACAAGATGGAAATAAGAAAAAATAATGTTTGATTTAATAAAATCTATTCAAGAGCGCGATCCTGCAAACCCAACATTCGCAGAAGTATTGTTCGCGTATAACGGCTTTCACGCCGTGTCATTGCACCGCGTGAATAATTTCATTTGGCACCTTGGTTTAAAGGCTTTTGCGCGTTTTGGCGCGAATATTACCCGTATTTTAACTGGCATAGAAATCCACCCCGAAGCCAAAATTGGCAAGAATTTCTTTATCGATCATGGAACTGGCGTAGTTATCGGCCAAACAACAATTGTTGGTGATAATGTAACTATCTATCACGGCGTTACTTTGGGCGGAGTGGGGCGCGTTGGGCAGGTCGATGAGAAACGCCACCCCACATTAAAGGATTGGACTATTATCGGCGCAGGTGCGCAAGTGCTGGGCAATATTACTATTGGTGAACATGCAAAAGTTGGCGCAAACTCGGTTGTTACAACTGATATTCCAGATGGTATGACCGCTATTGGTATTCCTGCGCGGGTAATTGGCGGCGATGATACCGCGCGCGGCTACGGTATGCCCTCACGCAAGGAAATGCAGGACGTTACCTTTACAATTGATTGCATTGTTAAGGAAATGGGCAAAATTAAGAAAGAGCTTAACCTTGGTGATGATAATGGCGATAGTGTAGAAGATTGTAAGATTAAGAATAAAGTATAGCTAAACCATATTAGAATGATTCATAATTTGAATCTCTTTTAGGGTATCATTCCCCGCTGCTTGTGGCGGGGTTGTTCATTGGGGTGGGCACCCCCTTCCGTGTGTGTAGGGGGAGGGGGATGCCCAGAGAGATCAACGTTGATAAAGTGATTTATCACATAGATAAATAATTGTGTCAATAGGATTTTTCACACACATACTATGGGATGTTATGGTAATTTTAATTAATAATCACACAGTGTCATTTCGAACGATTGCATAGCAAGAGGAGAAATCTTATCAAGCTGCAACATATATAGTGATTTCGATTTAAAACAAGACATCCACCTTCCCCGTCATTACACGGTTTATCCGTGTAATCCATGGATTCCAGCATTCGCTGGAATGACAATTTTGTACTATTATTAACCTAAACTACTATAAAATCTCTCAATTAGCGTATTCGAGATGACAAGTGCCGTCATATTTTTAATGCGAATTGCTATATTATTGATGGATTTTTGTTATTTTTATAGTGTATTTATTTTTTCTTGGAGCGTTCAATTGCCGCGATTCGTAAATCATCCATGCTGGTAAAGCTTTGGTCTGAAACTTCTCTTAGTAGGCGGTTTTCTTCGCGCAGAGTTTCTAGCTCATCATATGATTGGTCAATCATGGAGGGCATTAGACGGTAGAGCGGAAGATTTAGAGCTTTGGCAAGTTTTTGTACAGTATCAAGCTTGGGGCTTGTGGATTTATTTTGCAAAATATCACGCACCGCTGTCTCGCCAAGACCAGCGTCTTTGGATAGTCTTTTGGGGTTGGTTATGCCTTTGCGCTCATCAAGGATATCTCTAAGATTTTTCTTGAACTCGGCTGTTAGTTTGTCGGTTAATTCATTGCTCATCCATATATAATGGCAATTTTATGCTTGCTTTGAAAGGGGTATGTTTCACATTGTGAGACGTGGGGTTTTATTATCTAACTGCAGGTGCTGGTGCAACAGGTGCAGCATTATATGTATCATACGCTCCGCTCACTAATTCTTTACCTTCCTCAAGTAAAAATGCCCCGCCATTCCACATGTGACCTAAATGTTGTTGCCCCCAACCAAGTGCACCATCCAAGAATGAGCCTGTTGCAATATTCTCTGCACCTGTTGTTACAACTTCTTCTGCTGATGCTGTAACTAAACCAACAACATCAATAGGAAGTGGAACTCCCGTAGCCGCTGCAGAGGCACCCGTCATTGCTAATCCCGTGGTTATCATTAAATTTCTTCTGCCAGCGGCACTAAATGGGTTGGCATTATCAAATATTTTACCTGGAAGACTCTGGCCAACTCTAGCGGCATCATTCATTGCGTCTTTTACTTGCTCAACCATAATCTTTTCCTTTTCAATACCCTAAATTCATTATTTTTTTAATTACCACAATGTTATCACATTGATTTTACGAAAGGCAAGCTTTTTTTGTTTTTTGTTGTCGTTGCGAGATGTGGGTGTGGCGATCCGTTGTGCGGGCTAGATTGCTTCACTTTGTTCGCAATGACAGTCGGGATGGCTACTTGCTCAACACTTTCTTCAAAAACTGCCCTGTGTAGCTTTCTTTAACTTCGCAGATAGCTTCGGGAGTGCCGCTAGCCACCACTGTGCCGCCTTTATGCCCTCCCTCATAGCCTATATCAATGATATGATCGGCGGTTTTGATAACGTCCAGATTATGCTCTATCACTATAATAGTGTTGCCTTGATCGACCAGCCTGTGCAAAACCTCTAGCAATTTCCGTACATCCTCGAAATGCAAGCCTGTTGTTGGCTCATCGAGAATATATAGCGTCTTGCCAGTGGAGCGTTTGGATAATTCCTTAGCCAGTTTCACGCGCTGCGCTTCGCCGCCCGATAGGGTTGTTGCTTGCTGTCCGACCTTTATATAGGTAAGCCCAACCTCTTTTAATGTGTTCATTTTTCCCTGAATAGCGGGGATAGCTTCGAAAAAATCGCAAGCATCTTCCACGGTCATATCCAGCACATCAGCGATGGATTTGCCTTTATACTTAACTTCCAGCGTCTCGCGGTTATATCGCTTGCCCTTGCAAGTATCGCACTCAACATAAACATCGGGCAGAAAATGCATCTCGATTTTAATAACCCCGTCACCAGAGCAGCTCTCACAGCGTCCGCCCTTGACATTAAACGAGAACCGCCCAGCCTTATAGCCGCGCATTTTCGCCTCGGGCAGGCCTGCAAACCAGTCACGAATATGTGAGAACGCCCCCGTATATGTCGCAGGATTAGAGCGCGGAGTGCGCCCGATAGGTGATTGGTTGATGTCTATTACTTTATCGACATGCTCAAAGCCTTTGATTTCCTTGTAGGGTAGGGGCGTTTCTTTTGATTTCATTAATGTGCGGCTAGCTGCTTTATATAATGTATCAATGGTAAGCGTTGATTTTCCAGAGCCAGAAACCCCTGTAACACAAGTAAAAGTGCCAAGCGGGAATTTAGCAGTTATGTTTTGTAGGTTATTGCCGCTCGCGCCGATTACTTCTATGTATTTTGTCATTGCGAAGCCTGATTTTTCAGGCTGTGGCAATCTGGTTTTTGAGCCATTATTGGATTGCTTCACTTCGTTCGCAATGACGCTTTGGGGAAGGCGGCGTTTGGCGGGAATAGGGATTTCCTTTTCTCCGCGCATATATTGAGCAGTGATACTGCGCTCGCACTTAAACACTTCCTCGGGCGTGCCTTGCGCGATAATCTCGCCGCCATGAATCCCTGCGCCTATGCCTATATCAATCAAGTGATCTGCGCTACGGATTGCATCTTCGTCATGCTCAACGACTATAACCGTATTACCAAGGTCGCGCAGGCGTTTTAGTGTTTTAAGTAACCTGTTGTTATCACGTTGGTGAAGCCCGATTGATGGTTCATCCAACACATATAAAACGCCTGTTAAGCCTGATCCTATTTGTGAAGCTAATCTGATGCGTTGCGATTCACCGCCCGATAGCGTCCCCGAGCTTCGCGATAAGTTCAGATAATCCAGCCCGACATTCATTAGAAAGGTTAGGCGGTCATCAATTTCTTTGAGGATTGGTTTGGCTATAGATTGCTTCGCTTCGCTCGCAATGACGGTTGTAAGAGACTTGAACCATTTATGCGCCTCTTGAATGCCAAGTTCGCCGATTTCAGATATATGCTTGCCGTCAATCTTAACTGCGAGAGCTTCCATTTTAAGACGCGCACCGCCGCATTCATTACATGGTGCGCTAATCATAAACTCGGCAAGACGCTCGCGCGCTGCGTTGCTTTCTGTCTCGATCATGCGCCGCTTTAGGTTGTTGACGACGCCTTCAAAGGGCTTGTTGCTCTTCCATGTGCTCTCACTTTTACTCTCATATGTGGTGGGAATTTTGATTTTGCCAGATCCGTAAAGGATCGCTTTCTTATGCTCGGCTTTCATGCCTTTCCATGGAGTGGTTGGGTCAAATTCATAAAATGACGCAACCGCGCGCAAGGCTTGCATATAAAAAGGTGCAAAGTTTTTTGTCCATGGCACGATACAGCCCTGATCTATGGATTTGCTAGGGTCAGGGATTATCAAATCTTCGTCAAAGTCATTCTTAACGCCAAGCCCATCACAATGCGGACATGCACCATGCGGTGAGTTAAACGAGAATAGGCGCGGTTCAATTTCGGGAATAGTAA
>JAMONE010000241.1 GCA_027066695.1 Micavibrio sp.
CTAAACTTAAAGAGGTTATCGCATGTCTAACAATCCGCTTCTACAAAAATCAACTCTTCCCAATCAAGCACCGCATTTTGACAAGATCAAGACAGAGCATTATCTGCCCGCAATAGAGCAAGCGATTATCGATGCTCGCGCCAATATTGAGTGGATAAAGAATAATGAGGAAGCTCCGACATTTGAGAATACATTAGAGGCAATGGAAAATGCATCGGAAAGCCTTGGCACTGCCGCTGGAGTGTTCTACAACCAGCTTTCAGCCATTGGAGGGGATGATCTGCATGAGCTTGCCGCGCAGATAGGGCCTATGAACGCGGAATTTTCCAGCGATGTATCACTGGACGAAACGCTGTTCGCTCGCGTAAAAGCTGTATATGATCTGCGTGATGATCTTGGCTTAACCGCCGAGCAATATACGTTATTAGATGATTCATATCGCGGTTTTGTTCGCAGCGGAGCATTGCTTGATGATGATAAAAAACAACGTTTCCGCGAGATATCTCAAGAGCTTTCCACGCTTAATCCTGCATTCATGCAAAACACGGTTAAAGCCTCGGAAGAATTTGAGCTTATTATTGAGGATAAGGCCGAGCTTTCAGGCTTGCCGACAAGCGCGATAGATGCAGCCCGCCACGCCGCTGATGATAAAGGATATGATGGGAAATATCTATTCACCCTCGATTATCCAAGCTTCGGCCCTTTTTTGCAATATGCCGATAACAGGGCGCATCGCGAGACTATTTGGTGTGCATTTTCATCGCGTGCATGGCTAGGTGAATTTGATAACTCTGCAAATATTAAATCCATTATATCACTGCGCAATGAACGCGCAAACCTGCTTGGCTATGCCTCACACGCTGATTATGTGTTGGAAGAGCGCATGGCAAAATCATCCAAAAACGTATTTGAATTTCTTGATAAACTCAAAGCCTCTTATAAACCTGCTGCGGAAAAAGACCTACTCATGCTGCGCGAGTTTGCGCAAAAACAGCATGATATAGACGAATTAAAGCCATGGGATATTGGTTATTATTCCGAGAAATTAAAGCAAAAACTATTCAAATTTACTTCTGAGGACTTCCGTCCATATTATCAATTAGATAAAGTTTTAGGTGGATGTTTCAATCATTTCAGTAAGTTATTCGGCCTAAAATTTGTCCAAAGTGATAAATACTCTACTTGGCACAAAGATGTGAAAGTGTTCGATGTCTTTAATGAAAGCGATGATAGCTTTGTCGGGACGCTCTATGGCGATTTCCACCCGCGCACAGGGAAAAATCAAGGCGCATGGAAAACCAGCTACCGCGATCAAGGCTTATTTGGCGGTGAAAAGCTGCGCCCTGTCATCTCGATAGTATGCAACTTCACTAAACCCACGCCGAGCAAGCCGTCATTGCTAACGCATGGCGAGGTCACAACTTTATTTCACGAAATGGGACACGCCGTTCACGCGCTCCTATCCGATGTAACTTACCGATCTCTTGCAGGAACGTCTGTGTTATGGGATTTTGTCGAGCTACCCTCGCAATTACAGGAAAATTGGTGCTACGAAAAGGAAATGCTCGATAGCTTTGCCGAGCATTACGAAACGGGCGAAAAGATCCCTGCCGAGCTAATAGAAAAGCTGCGCTCATCTATGCATTTTATGGTTGGATGGACAGGCTTGCGCCAAGTGGGGCTAGCCACGCTCGACATGGCTTGGCACAGTTGCGATCCCGATAAAATCGAAGATATAGCTGAGTTTGAAGACGCAGCCACCAAAGACACCGCGCTATTTCCGCGCCTTGCTGGCCCTGTCTCAACAAGCTTTGGGCATATTTTCGCAGGTGGTTATAGCGCAGGATATTACAGCTATAAATGGGCGGAAGTGCTGGACGCAGATGCGTTTGAGCTGTTCAAAGAGCGCGGGCTTTACGACCAAAAAACCGCGCAAAGCTATAAGGATAATGTGTTATCACGCGGGGGAAGTGAAAAACCAGATGTGCTTTATAAACGCTTCCGAGGGCGCGATGCCGACCCCGATGCATTGTTAAAGCGTGAGGGGTTGTTGGGTTAAGTTTCAGGCTGAGTAGACCATAATGTGTCTAACAAGTGAAGGTCTTCCTCAGCAGATCTTTGTTTTACCTTAGAAAAAGCTTTATGCGCCTTTTCGTAAGTATCGGAAGAGCTGGAATCAAGCCTTTCAAGAACATTAAGAGCGTCATTTTTGCTAATCGCACATTTTCTTATAACAGCCATACCAAATTCGATAGAGGCATCCCTAACTTTAGGATCATTATCTTCACTAAGCGTTAGCTCAAGAGCTTTGATTATATCATCCGCATGTTTATTCTCTAATGATGCTAAATTTGAAAAACCCTTTAACCAAGATACTTTAGTATCGATATTTTCAATATCAGATAAGTTATCAACTGCTGTAGCAAACGCTATATTAAATTCTTTAGCATTCTTTTTCTTAGGCATGTTATTCCTCTTCACTATTAACCACATCGAATATAGGCTAATTATTAAAACTACTATGTTTTACAGTTCTGGCGCGGCCTCTGTGGTTAATACGGAGGCATCTAGCCAGCATTTTAATCTTGTTAGAGCAGCATCCACATTAGCGTCATCGCAAACATTGTTAATTATTTCAATCGCATGATCTTCATCAATAGTTTCTGCTCTAACAGCGGCGGCAAGAAATTCATAGCCAGTTTCACAGAGGTTTTGAGCGTCATCAGTTTTAATAGCAATGCATTTAGCGATAGATTCTTCTACGAAAAAGGATAAATTATCGTCATCAATTAAAGCAACATCCCCAGATTCGATTAAGCCCTTAAGATCGCCTTTTTTTGCACTGTAAGATAGATCAGCAAAAGATGGCTGGTTTATTTTAAATCGTCTGTTCAAAGCATCTGCGGCTTCATTTTCTTCTTCATTTGCACTAAAAGTGTCTTCTAAGCTCATTTCGATCACCAATATAATTAATTTCACCGAATATATGAGATGCTAAAACATATGTCAAACTTTTTAGGGTTGAAATATAGTGTTTATTCTAATAAATTTATAATTATGAGCGATAAGGAAATACATTTAGCATCCACTTCTACTACAGTCGGTAATAAGGTCAAAAAGCGTGGATGGCGTAATTTCTTGATTATAGCTGTAATGTTAATAGCATTTTTCATCAGTCCATTGCCGCGTTTTTTTGTGTCTAAAATACCAGATAGCATTATTAAATCTGTAATAGCACCAATATATAAAGAGGTAGTTTTAAGCGAAACTGCGCAGCGTCTTAGCGAGCCTAAAAAATACGAATACACAAAACCGTTGCCGATTTTAGGGCGTGATACAGGTGTGTGTTTTACTTTTGATCAGGGTAGCATAAGTGATAAAGAGGTGCGCCAAGCCAAGCAAAATAAGAAAATAGCAGAAATTATTGTGCTTAGCATGCAAAACAAAAAATACATACTTGATAATATTAGTGTTGATAAGGCGAAGAATGCAAAAAATACTTATCTAATTTGCCAGAAATTCGGCTTGCGCGATAGTATACTTCCCGAGCAAGTTAGGGCTGTGTATATACGTCCGATAACCCCATTATCGCCCAGCAAGATAACATGGGCAACAATGGCGGAGTTTCTTTAATCTCTTTTCGGGTCTAATTCCTCGCCCCTTGGGGCGTTTTTTTGTCATCCCGAGCTTTTGTCGAGGGATCTGAAATTATCATGGATTCCTCCACTCCCAAGAGGTCGGTCGGAATGACAAAGTGCTGATACCTCGCTGCTTGCGGCGGGGTTCTTCATTCTCCCGAAAAGTAACTAATATATGCTGAGGATACTTTTTGTAGCATATATTACTACAAAGCGAAGCGAAACACCACAAGCGAGAGGGATGAAACGGGAGAGCGCAGCGTCTCCCTTTCCAAGTGGTGTGAATGGGGAAACCGAAGGTTTTGTAATACACACCACTTGCGTTCAGCTTTAACTAAGCTTGATATTATCTCTTAAGTGTTAAGTAAGCATAACTTCTTACAATACCAACAAAACTTTTTTGGATTGGCTCCTGTTGTCAGCTTAGTGCAGAACTCATAAGTAAAAACCCACTATTTCCCATAAGATACATTATCACACATGTAAATCAGAATAAAATTTCTATATCCTTGCCGTTGTTTTATGGTTGCAATGGAAGGCGTTATTTATACTTTGCTTGCTTTTTTAACAAATTAATTCGTTGTATGTCTGAAATCTTATTAAGTTTTAGGGGTACAGTCTCAATAATGTTAGCTTGTTCTTCATCAAGCCTTAGGTAAAATCCATCAAATGAAAAATCATCGTTTTGATGTAGATACCAACATCCATAGCTTAGCACGCCTTTATCTGATGGCCAAAAAACAGAAATGAAATTATGCCCACATAGGCGGCCAGAAAATTTCCATTCCCGATGCACTTGATTTTCAGGTATGAATCTTGATATGTCACCCTGAATTAAATCACCTTTGTGTTTCATAAAGAATAAATCTTGTTTAATAACCTTTCCGGTTTTATCAAAAATTTTACTTTCCCAATACCCTGTAAAAGCTCCCTTTGATTCTAACTTTTGGGCTGCTAGTTTTTGAAATAAAAATACACAGATACCACCAACAATACTTGAAATTATTCCAATAATAAGAGATTCCATTTTTAGTTACCTTTGTTCCATATTGTTGTGTTTATTAAACTTATAATATCATTAGGGGTAGTTAATAATGCCTTACCTATACTATGTGTCGTGTCATGACCTTTCATCATATAAGCATGCTGAGAGCTTTTGAATAGCGGTTTGTCAGATAATGAGTCCCCTATAGAAAACAAAATATTTTTAGATATATTTTGTTTTATTTCTTCTACCGCATTTTTCTTTTGTTCTAATAGCCCGTAATTTATATCGTACTCTCCAGTAAATATACCTTCTTTATCAGTGGTGAATTTTAAAGATTTTATATAATCGAAGGGAAATTTAATTCTGAATGCGTTGAGTACGATCTCAGGGGCACCACTAATAATTACAACTTTTAAGTTATTATCTTTTATTAAATCGCATAATTCGTCAACAAAATCGAATACTTTATTATCTTGTAATACAAAGTCCTTTGTTGCCTCTGTAATTAATGTTGCATTAATACCTTTTATAGCATTAGCCGTAATTGTTGCTGTTTGTTCTACAAGATCTTCATATTCTATTTCTTTATTTTTATAACTCAGAATTAAGCGCTTAAATGCATTACTTGTTTTTGCTGGGATTGTATTATTTTTTTCTAAAAAGATAAGCCAATCATATGATGTGTATCCATCACGAAGAGTACCATCCCAATCTACTAATATTATATTATCCATAAAGGGTACACCTTGAACTATTTTAATGTAAAAATTCTAGCAAATTATTGATGTGCCCCTAGATTTGTAGACACCTTATTGCTTCGAATTGTGTTGTTGCTCAAAATTTATAGGCGACAACATATTGTTGTTACCATGTTTTCTT
>JAMONE010000242.1 GCA_027066695.1 Micavibrio sp.
TCAAGGCAGCACAAAACCCGTACTTGAGATTAATGCCAACCACGAATTAATCAAAAAACTGGCAGCGTCATGTTCTAAAGGCAATGATATAGAAGACGCGGCGCATCTATTGCTCGATCAAGCCAATATCATTCAAGGAAATTCCGTTGATGATCTAGCTGAATTCACCCGCAGAATGTCGTACTTTATGAGTAAAGCTATTTAAAGATCAGAGGTTAGTTACAATTTCCGTCATCCGTTACATTGGATGGTGGATTAAAGTAACATCCTGGAGCAGGGCAAACGGCATCTATATACCTATCGCCATTATCTGCAACAACAATATAACCTACTTTAATTGGGGTAATAGAAGAGCAGCTCGTACTATCACGAAGCCCTAGGAAATTCATATAAGAATCCATTGCTCCCGAAGTTCCAGGGGCAGGATTTGCACCTAAATATGCACTATCCCATGTTGGCAAATCGGTTGGAATAAGTGCCACAAAAAGAGCCTGCAAGGCCGATAATGACGCTACCCCTTGCGGATAACCATGTTCGGCAACTTGACACGCATATCTAAGCACCTCATTACCATCACTTACATCAGGTAAATATTGCATAATATTATTAGTATCCGAAGGAATGTCACATTGTTCATCCTTTGATCTGTAATCATTACCTGCACCAGCATGATCACGATATTTACTTAAAGGATAAAACCCATCATGTCCAGTTTCTGTTACCATATTATAGCATTTCGCCGCCGCCCATATTTGATTCATGCGATTACAAATATATGGATTATCATCAGCATCGTCATCCAAAGACGCACTTAATGTAGAGCGACCGCCGAGAAATGAATTGGGAAAGTTTTCCTCTATGTAATATTTTTTGAACTCATCAATAGGCTCACCTATAGCAGCCATATACCCTACGCACGCTGCTAATAATGGATCTTCAATAACATCCCCCGCCCTCATAATAGAGCTAGCATTAGGGCTGGGAACATTATCCATTAATTGATCAAAAACAAGCAGCTCAAGCACGGCATACATAAGATAGCCATGCCTTTTAAATGGTGGCGCAGGAAGAATAAGCCCATCACCAGCAGCATAAAAAAGTTCAGCTAAATCAAAAATAATAAGATCAGTGAAAACGCCCGAAAGACTACTCAAAGCTGCGCCAAGCATACCGCCCCCCATATATCCAACTGATTTATCAGGATTACCAGGGAACTCATGTTCTGCATAATCAGTAAGATGGTCCATAAACGAATCGAAGCAAGTTAATGAAAGCACACTATCAGGGCGAGCTATAAGGTTATTATTTTGCGTAATTTCACGCTGCCCCTCTGCCCATGCGCGATCTTTAAGCACATCCCAAAAGTCAGGATCACAAGTATTACGCACTTCATCAATAATTGTAACAGGTAGCGAAGGAAACAAAGTAAGTAGACCTCCTAAATCATCCTCAGCCGTTACAGGAGTGCTGGCAGCATGAGCGTTATGCCCACTAAAGGACAGTAAAACACCAATAACACAAATAACGCGAGTTAAAACAGACAAGCCACTTTTCCAAATCATAAAATCATACCTTTAAGTACCATAACATATTGCAAAAGCATCTGCATAGTTTTGAATCATTCATTTATAACATACCTTGATAATGTCTGTCTGTCATTTTCTGAATATCATCTTCAGAAAACTCAAAAAACCGCCCTAACTCCTCAATAATTACCTGACGAATTAATATTTGCAAATCATCCCCTGTCTCGCTCCACATATCCAATAATGAACGTCTGTATAAAACAAGTTCATCATTTTCATCTGCAACTTTACTCTCAACCCCAGGAGAAATAGCTTTTGCACTCTTATATAGCGCCAAAAAATCAAATGGATCATCAATATTAAGGTCCTCTTGCAGGGTTTCATCAATCATATCCTCAACAACCAAGGTCAAACTCTCACAATGACGCAATAGCTCGTCAGGCAATCCCTGCAAAACCGTACCACCTAGCACCTCAATATCTTCAAGGCTGGGAGGAACTGTATAATTCATAATAATGCGCTGAGAATCCATTCAAATAATGCCCTTCAACATAAAGCTAAATATTATATATTATATATACTATTGTGAGTCGTAGGCAGGAGCAATGCCTGAAGCAAAGTATTCCTCATAATTTTTACGTGAAACCGATGAAAAATAATGTATAATATAAATATACGAAAGGATTCTACATATGGAAATACCAGCATCAATAGCAGCCAACGCAGCAATGGAACGTCAAAACATGACAATGTCAGTGATAAAACAAAATGCGCAGCAAGGCGAAGCTATTGCAAAAATCCTTGATAACGCTGTGCGCACAGCTCCCGTTAACGGCGCGCGCGGTGCTAATATCAACATCTTAGCTTAAGCAACTGCGCTAAGTGCGCTATGCCCTGCCCATAATTTCTGCAAAGAATTGACCATAAACTCTACATCTTCCGTTGAATGCGCAGCCGTAGCCGTTAAACGCAACCGCGCAGTTCCGCGTGGAACAGTCGGATAGTTAATTGGCTGAACATAGATATTATAGTCATTCATAAGAATGTCCGTAACTTCCTTACAACATAGCGCATCACCAACAACCAACGGAACGATATGACTCTCGCCCGCCATAAAAGGAAGCCCTGCATCACTTAGCATGGATTTAAACAACTTCACATTTTCGCGCACTCGCGCTCGCTCAACGCTCGAAACTTTTAAATGCTCCACCGCCGCGCGCGCAGCAGCCAGTACAACAGGCGGCAAAGCCGTTGTGAAAATAAAGCTTGATGAATAAGAACGCACCGCATCAATAAGAGCAGCATTGGCAGTAATAAACCCACCCATCGCGCCGTATCCTTTGCCAAACGTACCTTCAATAACATCAATGCGATCCATTAATCCGCGCTCATCCGCAATGCCTCCCCCACGAGAGCCATAAAGACCAACCGCATGCACTTCATCAAGATATGTCATAGCGTTATATTTATCTGCCAAATCGGCGATTTCCTTGATCGGCGCAATATCGCCTTCCATTGAATAAACAGATTCGAACACAATAATTTTAGGGCGATCAATATCAACAGATCTAAGCAAGCTTTCTAAATGCTCTACATCATTATGACGATAGATAAATTTTTGCTGCTTGCTGTCTCTCATCCCATGGATCATAGAGGCATGATTAAGCTCATCTGAGAAAAATGCACAATCAGGCAAAAGCTTACCCAACGTACCAAGCGCACCTTCATTAGCAACATAGCCCGAAGACATAACAAGGCCAGCCTCTTTATTATGAAGATCAGCAACGCTTTGCTCCAGCTCGACAACATAGCGCGTTGTACCAGAAATATTGCGAGTTCCCCCCGCTCCCGCACCCGAATTTTCTAAAGCTTCCCGCGCCGCAGCTAATACCTTAGGATGCTGCCCCATACCAAGGTAATCATTATTACACCAAATAGTAACCTCTTTAGACGAGCCATCAGGCTTGCGATAAATAGCACGAGGAAAGTCACCGACTTTGCGCTCCAAATTCGCGAAAATGCGATAGCGTCCCTCTGATTTAACAGCGTCAACACAACCTTGATAATGCTTGTTATAGTCTATAGACATGCATTCCACCTTTCCTGATTTAATGCTATTATTGCTTTTTATGAAGAAATATCAAGATTTTCCTTCAATTATTTTTCAAATTAATAACAATGATGCTTTAATATATTTTCAAACAATAAGGAAAAACAAACAACATGATAATAAGCTTTGGATATATATGCATGGAGTTGCAGATGAATTTAGCTGATCCGCTAGATTTCCCCTGCTCTATTAAATCCAGTGATGCATATACAAGCATCGGCGGAAGCGCTGCTAATCAGGCTATTGCGGCGGCGCGGTGCGGGGCGAAGACTTCTCTAATCGGAGCAATCGGCAATGATTTGCTCGGCAAAACCATATTAGACACACTAAGAAGAGAAGGCATAGCCTCGACAGGGATAGCGAAAAAAACGCTGCCTACATCAATAATTAACTCAATAATTGATATGAACGCCCAAAAAGCATCTATAACCTTAGAAGGAGCAAATGCCGATATATCAACGCAGCAAATCCCCAGCTTTGCATTAAACGAAAAAACCACGCTGCTACTGCAAAATGACGTAGATAGCGATGTTAATATTACAGTTTTAAAACGCGCAAAAGAATGCGGTGGACGCTCTATCATGTGTATAAACCACGCAAACAACCTAAATACCGCCCTATTAGATAATCTTGACATGGCCATAATAAATGAAAACATCAAAACCGATATTGAAAAACAATGTTTCCCCATAAAGGATTACATAGTAGCAAAGGACGCTAGTTTGGGCGGAACACGGCTTGCTACACATACTAACGGATGTTTTGATGCATTTTGCGGATGCTTTGCCGCATGTATTCAAGCTGGTATGAGCATTGAACACTCAATAGAATATGCAGAAATAGCCGCAGAATTAACGACAAAGAAAGCTGGCGCATATAACGCCTTCCCATATCTAGGTGATATCGAGGATCATATAGCCGCAATCAAAAGCCAAGAAGGTTAGCCGCGCTCTCTGCGCGATCAAGTGCCTGATCAAGTGCGGCCATTGTCTTGGATAAATCCTTACTATCATCCTTAATCCAAACCTTTAGCACTTTAATATAAAACCCTGTTAATCCTACAACTTTTACCATTCCAGAAACCCCTGCGGTTTCTATTGTCGACATCTCTAACATCCAGCTAATCGAGCGGCATAAATGCGGCATTGATATAATAATTTGCTTTGGATCATATTTAAACGACTCAAATATGGCCGCAACCCCATCGCGATAATCATTAAGAGCCTCATAGCGATCCATTAATATATCGAATAAACGATCACGCGAGCTAATTGAATCGTCTTCGGATATATCAATATTATCCAATAATTTTTTATCAATAATCTTGCCAAGAATAACAAGAATATCGTTCTTATCATCAATCACATCATATAAATCAGAAGCAGAAATCCCGCTATGCTGCGCTATATCACGTAGAGTTGTGTACTCCCACCCCTGCGCGACGGCCAAATACAGTGCTGATTCAACTATTTTTTGCCTAATATCAACATTTTTATTACTTTTTGCGCTCATAAGCTTGGCCTTTTCCTATTATTTAGTATAAAAGATAAAACAATATTTTTTTAAATCACACAAGAGTGATTAATTAGATATATTCATTCATATCTTTAGCTGGACAAGGCATGAGTGAGGCAGCGTATATTTATACGTAACGAGCGAAATAACGATGTTCCAGATGAATAGATGGATGATTATGTCAGACAAGATAAGAAATATAGCAATCATAGCCCATGTTGACCACGGAAAAACAACGTTAATTGATTCAATTATGAAGCAAAGTGGGATGTTTCGTGAAAATGAATCTGTTGAAGTTTGTGCGATGGACTCTAATGATTTGGAGCGTGAGC
>JAMONE010000243.1 GCA_027066695.1 Micavibrio sp.
AATAATAGCTAAAACCAGCATTAAGTGCCTGCATAACCACAAATACAGCAATAAAAATAACAATACTTTTATCTTTTTTCATATACAACCTCTATGCAATGGCAAAAAAAATACTATATAATCTTTCGATGAGCTTAAACATTAATGAAAGCGCAGTAAAGCGCGTAAATGAACTTCGCAAAGAACAGGGCAAGCAACGCCTTATGCTGCGTGTGCGTGTGGAGGGTGGCGGCTGCTCTGGCTTTCAGTATAAATTAGAGCTAACTGAAAATACATCAAAGCAAGACACAATCTTCGCCGATACGGTTATCAGCGACGACATATCACTGGGATTTCTCGACGGCGCAAGCATTTCATTCGAGCGAGAGCTAGCTGGCTCAGAGTTTAAAATCACCAACCCCAACGCTAAATCTGGCTGCGGCTGCGGTAGCTCATTTTCTGTTTAAGACGGAGGCTCTGGTGCATCAAGCTCTTCCTCTGGCGATTCCAACGGCTCTTTTGAAACCCATGGGTTTTCATCACATTTCGGAGCAGCAGCAATAGCATCCTCAAAACGCATACTAACATGAGACAACCCCCCATCCTTAGGATCTGCAACAAGTTTTGTTTTTGCCCCTGGGGTATTAAAGGCATATATATCAAGGATAGGCATGTCCGAGAGCATAACCTCAATTCCCGTTGGTTTTTTAACAAAATCAGGAACACCCTTTGCATCCACACCCAGTTTTTCTGCCATTTCGACTATATGCTTATTAACGCAACTAGCAACCTCCACACCAAGATTTTCTTCCTTCAAGTAATCAGAAATCCTATCAACTGTATCCTTAATGCCATTTTCCAAATCACCTGCATATTTATCAGGATTATTTAAATTCGCATGATAACCCATACGCACTCTTTTCAATTCAATCATGCCATAAGCAACCGAATATATCGCAGCTTCAAGATCAGCACCATGCTCATGCAACAAACCATCTTTTTGGAAATCAGCGTGAGGCTCTTTGGCTTTTAAAGCCTCTATCTCTCCTTTAACAAATGCAGAACCTTTCAAACAACTTGCCATATACAAGACTTGATCATCTGTTGGCTCTTCCACTTTATCTGCTTTTTCCATAAATTCACGCATATCAGATGCCATATCAATGCCGCCTGCTTCTACTATTTTCTTAATAGCAGCTTCTATGCGAGTATTCATTATTTCCTTTTTTGCATTCGGCAAAGTAGACGGCGAATCTTCAATCGGCTCTGGCTCTAAAACCTTATCCAAACCAGCCAACTCCAATGCTCGCTTTTGCAGCTTTGGATCGGCATCATCAGAAACTTTTCCTAACCCACCTGTTAAATAAAGAATAGTTGGATTTGTAAGCACTTTAAATTGCGTAACATTAGCTACCATATCCTTTGGGCAATCAGCATCTAAATTAATTTCATCCCGCGCATTCAATATAGCAGCCGCAATATCTTGTCCCGCCTGCACACTTTGCAGCATAGCATGCGGAGTTACATTAGTAGTATAGCCCAAAGCCTCTCTATTTCTTTTCTGCTGATAATATGTTAATTCATGTGCCAAATCTAAATCACACTCAAGCTTTTCAGCGATGAAAGATGTCATATCCATATTCCTAAGAGCAGGAATAGCGCCGCCCGCATCGCCCGCCCCATAAGCTGCATCAAGCAAGCTTTTACCAAATTTCAGCTCATTACCAGAATTTCGCCCTCTAACTAAAATAGCCGCGACCGCATCCGCATCAATAACATCAAAATTAATTCCTTGAGGAACGCGCGCGCGCAATGTTTCACTATCTGAATTTTTCATGGAATGAATAAACATCCCGAGACTAGGCTGCGCCGTTGACCCGCCCATAACATCAGGTAAAAGATCAACGCAACCCACGCCAGCTTCTACCCCAGCCAATAAAGATTGAATACCAAACCCATATGTATCATGGGTATGCAAAGATATTTCCTGATCAAAACGTTCTTTAAGGCCTGTTATAAATGCATATACAAAATCACGATTTAAATCACCATTGGCGTTCTTAGCATAAAACCCTCTGTGCCCAGTTTCTACAAGCTGCTCGGCATGTCTATACAGCCCATCAAGAATTTTTTGCTGTCCCACCTTACCGCTTGGGTTTCTCTGAATACAAATACCCCCTTGCGTCCAGATATTAAATCCTTCATCACGCAATTCCTTTGTAATTTGTGGAATTAAACGCATATGACGAATATCATTCATACCATGAAAATTTTGTAACTCATTCACACCTATCTCTGCATGTCTTTTTACAAGACATTTAAGAGCATCTGGCCCTTGCACATCATAGGAAAGCCCATAATGACCACGAAAAAGCATAGATTTCGTAACATCGTCACCAACATGATCACACACTGCCGCTACATATGGCAACGGATCAATTCCATTAGACACAAGCAAATCAAACCACGTTCCCCCGCCTACCTGAACTTTTGTAACACCATAATCTCTGATATTTTTGATAGGTGCCAACACATCTTCAATTGGAACAGGCCCTGTAACAGACTGATGCCAATCTCTTATTGTAAGCTGCACATTAACTGGATTATTATTACTCATTATTATCACCCCTAATACTTATATTTCATAACATATTTTAAATACTAACATCTTTTACATTAATTCCATAAAGCTTGTCAAGAAATAGAGGGCACAACGAGTAAATAGAAATAAAGCCCCCCCAAAAAAAATCGCTAAACATTATTCTTGCCTGATATTGCCGCTGTGGTAGTTTTCAAAGATGGATATAATTGCAGATATATTACCGTTGATCGGCATGTTAATTTGTCTGGGCGCGGTGGCTGGTTTTATGGCTGGTTTGCTTGGTATTGGCGGTGGAATAATTCTTGTTCCAGGGCTGTATTTTGCTTTCAGCTATTTACAGCCGAATATGGGTTTTGACGCGGCGCATTTAATGCATATTTCTGTGGGAACGTCCCTTGCAATTATTGTTCCGACAGGCTTATCTTCTGCGCTTGCTCATCATAGGCGTGGCAGCGTTGATTTTGGCTTAGTTCTTAATATCGGTATTGGTATTATTGGCGGAGTTGCAGTTGCTACGTGGGTGGTAACGGGGCTGAACGCTAATGCGATGAAGATTATATTTGCGAGCGTTATTTTGATTTTATCTATGGTTATGATTTTTAACCCCGTGCGCTTTAAAATTAGCGATGAAAAGCTGGCTCAACCATTTATCGGTTTTGCTGGATTTTTTATTGGCCTAATATCAGCTTTAGCGGGGATTGGCGGAGCAACATTAAGTGTCCCTTATATGAGCCTGCACGGTGTATCTATGCGAAAATCCGTTGGCAGTGCATCGGCAATAGGCGTTGTTATTGCTGTTCCCGCTGCTATTGGTTTTATGTTTATAGGGGCGCAAGTTGATAATTTACCGCCATATTCTATTGGCTATATTAATGTAATGGCTTGGGCGTTTATCGTTATTACCAGCGTTATATTTGCCCCTCTTGGCGCGCGCGTGGCTCATAAGATTAGCGTTAGGAAATTGAAGATTGTCTTTGCTGTTTTTATGATGATAGTTGCGTTTAATATTTGGCATGAGATTTGGTGGGCTAATAAGTTTTGGTAAATGTTAATTCATATGATTATCGCGCTATATGCCTTGTTTGTGCATGTATGATATATGCGGTTTTTGGCTCTCCTACACCTAATAATGTCGGAGTTATAGAGCTGCTTGTTGGCGGGCTGCTAGCCCTTAGCATTGGCGCGGGTCGCGTGCGTGATGTTTTCATGCACCGCTACAAATCACGGTTTTGGAAAAGTGCGGGGCAGTTATTTATTATCTATGGCCTGTCAGTTCCGCTGCTTATCGGGGTGATATCAGGAAATAATTTAACTGTGATGCTGCGCGATATTATTCCATTTTTATTCTTATTTATGCCGATGTTCTTGCTGCCGCTTTTGCGGGCTCGCCCCTATTATTTCAGGAGCATATTGCTTGCGATTTTGATGGTTGGGTTATTATTTTCGCTGCGCTCAATAATGATGCGGTTTTATGGCCGTTGTTTTATTGATTGCCCTGATGAGCTGTTATATCTGGAGAATATGCCAACGGTTTTATTTACGTGTCTCTTGATGATTGGCGCGGCGATGAGCTTTATTATGCGTGGCTTAAAATTTAAAAATATTGCTGTGTTTGTTATTTTAATAGCTCTAAGTCTTATACCTATTGCTGCTATGGCGAGTACTTTGCAGCGCGCTAGCCTTGGTGCTTTAGCGTTTTATATTGTGCTTATTCAGGGGTATTTCTTCTATAAATCGCCGCGCCGTGCAACTATATTGCTTATTATCGGAGTGATAACTGCGCTTATTATAAATATTTCATTCTCGTCTTTATTTACATCATTGTTAGATAAAACTCAAAGCGTTGGCTTGAATATGCGACCGCAGGAATTTTTTGCAGTGTGGGATGCGGTTTCGGCTAATCCTATGACATTTTTATTTGGTATAGGTTGGGGCGGGCAATTTTATTCCCCTGCGGTTGGCGGGCTTAGCGTTAATTTCACACATAATTTTTTCAGTTTCTTAATGTTAAAAACAGGGCTTATAGGAGTTATGTGCTGCATCGCTTATATAGCGGGGCTTTTAGAGCGATTATCACGGGTTATCCTAAAAAATCCTGTATTTGGCATGGCTCTTGCAGCTCCGATCTTGATTGATTTGACGCTTTATGCGAGTTTTAAATCGCTGGATTTTGGCTTAGTGCTTTTGCTGATTTCTGGCTCTTTGGTGTATTTTAGAGATTATATGGATGAGTAGTAAACCAACAATATTATTTATGAACCGAGTATATCCGCCTGTGCGCGGCGCAACTGGCCGAATATTAAGGGATTTGGCGCAGGCTTTTGTGGGCGCAGGGTGGGATGTTACGGTGATTTCCTCTGGCGAAAATGCAGGTGAGGAGATAGAGGGCGGGGTGCGTATTATCCGCGTTAAATCAAGCGATAGGCCGCGTAGCTCTATGGCTTATATGCTTATATGGGTGAAGATGCTGATTGCTGCTCTGCGCTTAGCGCCGCATAATGTTTTGGTTACACTTAGTGATCCGCCAATTATTATTGTGGCGGGACGCATTATTGCTAGGGTGAAAAAATGTAGCCATATAAATTGGTGTCAAGATTTATACCCTGATATTTTGCCTGCTCTTGATATAAAAATGCCGATATTTTTGATGAAGTGGTTTAGAGCGCATCGCATAAAAGCCATGAAATCTTGTGATAAGATCATCGTTGTCGGACGATGCATGACAAAGCGTCTTGTGCTGGAGGGGATTAATGCGCAGAAAATAGCTATGATTGCTAATTGGCCGAATTTAGAGCTGATAGATCCGCAAAGCTCTGATAATAGCGGGATTGCCT
>JAMONE010000244.1 GCA_027066695.1 Micavibrio sp.
TTTTTGAACTAATTGCGGGGTTAGTAAATCGACTTTTATCAAATCTTGTGTGATTAATTCTTGCGCGGATAGATTTTGCGGCTGCGCTATTTTCGGTAGAGCCTGCGTTAGGTTTGGCGATTGTATTTGCTGCCCCGTAATTTTAGGAGCAAGCTTGATATTCGCGCTTTGTGGAGGGTTGCCCTTATTGATATTAATGGCAATATTATCGCCTTTTTGCACAGTGATATTTTGCTCAAGCTTTGCTTTGACCTCGCCTTTATCCGTTTTTATTGTGATTGTCCCGTCATTATCACGGCGCGTAACCGTGCCACGCAAATTTTGCGACCTCTCCATGTTCTCTAAAGCTTTGGGGATTTCGACAAGCTTTGAATTCGGCGTAGCTTTATCCGCACTTACGCGCTGGCTCAATATGGCATTGATAGAAGTTGCATCACTCATATTATGATTATAGCGCAAAATAGGAAGGCTTGTCTTCACTGTAATTATTAGCTACTGTAGCTTGAATTAAAAATATGAAGGCACTTGTCATCTCGAACATGCTAATGGAGAGATCTTACATGTTGCCACTTGATAAGATTTCTCCTCTTGCTATGCAATCGTTCGAAATGATACTGTGTGATTGTTAATTCAAGTTATAGTAGTTTAGGTTAATAATAGTACAAAATTGTCATTCTTGCGAAGGCAGGAATCTGTTTGCTCACCTCTTGAAGATTACCACTTATACCAGAGTCACCAATGTAGTCACCCTTAACCAGCTCTTCTTGTAGCATTTTCGATATTAGCCCAAACGCTTTTAGCGATTTTCTCAACGTCCACTGATGCATCGGCATTAGGTGAGCGAATAAGGATAGGAGTTTGCGAGCGAATAGTTTCTTTAACTTTAGCATCCACTCGGATCATTCCTGCGAGCGGCGGAGAAACTCTAAGGAAGTTCTCACATGCTTTTAGAAGGGTTTTGTAAGTTTTTTCACCTTCTCTAACGCTGGAAGCCATATTCACAACGATATTAACATTTTTCGACATGCCCGCGGCATTACCAAGCTTAATAAAGGCATAAGCATCGGTAAGTGATGTCGGCTCATCCGTGGTGATTAACATTGTTTGATTAGCCGTAGCAGAAAGCATGCGCACAGTGCGATCAACGCCCGCGCCAAGGTCGGCTATAACCACGTCATATTCGCTTGAAATATCCATAAGCTGATCACGCAGCAGAGCTAAACGTTGAGAGGGCAGCGCGGAGAGGGATGCTTGCCCCGATCTGCCAGCAACAATGTCAAAATTACCCTCTTCATAGCGTTGTATAACTTTATCAATGCCTAAACGCCCGCGGATAACATCGTTAAGATCGCGCTTTGGCATAAGGCCAAGCTGCACATCGACATTTGCAAGCCCAAGATCACCATCAAACAACAGTACTCGCTTACCCATATTGCTTAAAGCGTTAGCAAGAGTGATGGAAAACCATGTTTTTCCAACGCCGCCTTTACCACTAGCAACTGCAACAACATTAGAGCTGCGTTTAAAGGAAATTCCGCCAGTTTGTGTGTTTTTTTCGCTCATAGGCTTGCTTGCGGGTTTTTCTGTCATTATGTTATTCCTGTTTTATGATTATTACTTCTGTAAGAATCAGATTGCATCATAGCAGTTTTATTAAGCCTTGGCACTAATAACCTAGAAAGAGATTTCGGCGTAATAGGTACAAGCCCTTGAGCGACTTTCGGTGTGCTACTGACATCACAAAAATGCAAGCCTCCCTGATGTGCGGCGGCAAGGAGGCTGCCCAGTCTGCGGGCGATATCAACGCGCGTTGGTAAAATCTCGGTTACGCCGATAGTGGCAAATACGCGCGCCATCTCACCTGCTTCATCCGCATCAATCCCCGCAGGAAGCACAAGAATTGCTTGCATATCAGTAGAGCCGATAAGCTTTGCCAGAGCTTTAACATCGTCCTTATCAAATGGATTTAGTCCCGATGTATCAATAATAACTTGATCACATCGCGTCATTAGATTTTCAGAAATAGAGCGTAAGTTCTTAGGGCTTGTTGCTTTTTGAAGGTCAATTTTCAGTAAATCAGTAAAAGCCTGTAGCTGCTCAACTCCGCCTGCGCGCATAGTATCAGTAGAGATCACGCCGATATTAAGGCCGTTCATAACCCCGCGAGCCGCCATTTTTGCAACGGCTAGCGTCTTGCCTGATCCTGGTGGGCCAACCATTATCATTGGCTTGCTATGCCGCCCTAAGGGCAGTGGATTATACGAATATAGCTGCTCTAACGTGCAGATAAGCGCGGTTTCAATATCATCAAAGCCCATAACCGTAGCGCAAGAAATCATGTGATCCATTACATCTTCAGGCACGCAGTGGCGCAGCATAATCTCGGTCAGCTCTTCTGTTACCGCGTCGCTATCTTGTTCATCATCATATTGCAGCCAACCACTGCCGCCTGTAACGCCGTCACTCCCGATTTCAAAGGATGGCTCAACCGCCGCAGTAACGCGCACGCCGCCCTTGGCTCTATCCTCGCCCGTGGCTACGATTATGGCCTCATCACCTAAGGTCTCACGTATCATTTGCATCGCCTCTGTCATTGTTTTTGCATGGAAAGTTTTTAGCCGCATAAGAAGTGTACTACCGAATCAGTGATAATTATATGTGCTATCATTAACATATGCTAGGGGTGGTTAGCAATTATTGAGTTTTATAGCCACTTTGATTTTCAAACAGCAGCGTTGTAGCGTGCGTAGGTTTTTTTTATATAGCGACCATGAAAATGATCACAATTTTGTCATCACTAGGAAGCGCAGCTGACGTGGTGATCCATGCTTACCAATAGATTACCACGGAGCTAAAACTCCTCATAATGACGGTTTTAATATGATACAAACTATAAAATCCTCTGCAAAATCATAAAAATAACAAAAACTCATCAATAATAGCATCCCCGACTTGATCGGTGATCTGTTTAACATATTGATATTTATGGATCTCCTCTTTCGAGGAGATGCTATTGTTAGGTTATAAGGCTTTTTTAAAAACCAAATTTTCAGAGTATTCTACATCTAAACCTGCCCAACAGTTTTAATTTTGGCTTTGGGATGTACTTCGTTTTGGCTCATCACCATAGTTTGCGGGCGGAAGCGTTCAATGACTGAGCGTACATAGGGGCGGATAAATGGAGATGTTAGCAGCACTGGCGTTATTCCTTGTGTGGCGAGAGTATCGTATTGCTCGCGCACATCAGAGATGAAATCTTGCAGCTTGCTTGGCGGCATAGCTAGTTGCTTTTCCTCACCATCCCCGACAAGAGCCTCCGTAAATGCTTGATCCCAATCAGGGGACAAGGTTAGTAATATTAAAACGCCCGATGCATCTGCGTTGCTATTGCAAAGCTGGCGCGCTAGACGCGTTCTTACATGCTCTGTAATTTGGGGGATGCTCTTGGTAAAGGCGGCGGCCTCGGCAACTCCTTCTAAAATGGTGGGTAGATCGCGCACAGATATCCGCTCTGATAATAGAGATTGTAATATTCGTTGCAAGCTGCCCACTGTGACTTGCGCGGGTATAACATCTGCGACAAGCTTTTGATAATCCTCGGGCAGCTCGTTCAATAGCTTTTGTGTCTCTGAATAATTCAGTAAATCAGGCATATTGTCTTTTATCATCTCGGTGATATGAGTAGTGATAACGGTTGGCGCATCAACAACGGTATAGCCCTTGAAATGTGCTTCTTCCCTGTATTCCTCACTGATCCACATTGCAGGAAGGCCAAATGTTGGCTCTACCGTGCTTTCACCCGGCATAGTAATCGCCGCGCCTGAGGGATCCATGCACATAAGCATCGCAGGGCGGACATCGCCGCGTCCAGCCTCGATTTCTTTAATGCTAACGATATAGTCATTTGCCGCGAGTTGCAGGTTATCTTGAATGCGCACCGCAGGCAGGACATAGCCCATATCCTCGGCTAATTGGCGGCGCAGTCCTTTGATCTGATCGGTAAGTTTATTGCCACCATCGCCATCACCCTGCACAAGCGGTAGTAGGCCGTATCCAAGCTCCAGCCTTATAATATCCATGGATAGAGCTTTTGATATAGGCTCTTCTGCTACGGGGGAGGTGCTCTCCTCTGTTGTTTCGCCAGCCTGTTCGGCTGCCTCCTCGGCAACATTCTTTTGAAATGCGTAATATGCCATTGCGCCTGTAATCATTGAAAGTACAGCAAAGGGAATAAACGGTATGGCAGGAACAATCGCCAAAACAAACATGAGAGCCGAACTCATGGCTAATGCGCTAGGATAGCGGCCGAGCTGTTTGAAAATCTCCTGATCGGCAGAGCCTTCCACGCCAGCTTTGGAAACCAGCAGACCTGCTGATACCGAAATTACAAGCGCAGGAATTTGACTTACCAGCCCATCACCGATAGTTAGAACGGTGTAGGCTGACGCTGCCTCTGCCAGTGTCATATCCTGCATAACTGTGCCGATAACGATGCCGCCAATGATATTTACAAACACGATAAGAATGCCAGCGATAGCATCACCGCGTACGAATTTAGCCGCGCCGTCCATTGCGCCAAAGAAGGTGCTTTCGGATTCAAGTTTCTTGCGACGCTCACGCGATTCATCTTCCGTGATCATGCCCGCCGACAAATCACTGTCGATTGCCATTTGCTTGCCTGGCATAGCGTCCAAGGCAAAACGCGCGGCAACCTCTGCTATCCTGCCAGAACCTTTGGTAATAACAACGAAATTAACAATAACCAAAATAGAAAAAACTATCGCGCCGATAACATAGTTAGAGCCAATAATGAATGTTCCAAACGCTTCTATAATTCCACCAGCCGCAGAGCTTCCTGTATGGCCATGCTCTAATATCAGGCGGGTAGAGGCAATGTTAAGCCCCAATCGCATAGTCGTTGTAACCAGCAAAATAGTAGGGAATGTCGAAAATTCCAGCGGCGTTTTAATGAACAAAACTGTCATCAAAATCAAAATTGAAAATGTAACCGAAATAGCCAAGCCGCCGTCAAGCATCATGGTTGGCATTGGCACAAGCATGAATAAGATAATCGCAACAATGCCAAGCGCGAACAAAACATCAGTACGTATAAATGATGCTCCACTAAATTCCATAGCAGATGATGTTTGTGTAGATGGCAGATTGTCAGGCATAGGGTCTATATTTATCCAATGTGAAACGAAGCCCTGATGCGAATGCAAAGAGCTGATTCTATAGTACATGTGCGTTGTTAAATGTGCAAATGCTTGTGGATTTATTTTATGCAATAAAAAAGCGAGAGGCTTGTAGCTCAGAAATATGGAGATAAACATTATTATCGCTGTCTTTAGGGCGAATAAAGCCATAGCTCCTATCTGCTATGAAAGAAATAATATTTCCTGTCAGCA
>JAMONE010000245.1 GCA_027066695.1 Micavibrio sp.
TCGTATAAATAATCACCTGTAGAGCCGTTATAAATCGCTTCGGGGAATCTGGCATCTGGCGTTTGCAAAGATGTTTGCAGATTTTCCAATGTCTGGCGAGTGCGCAATGCTGGCGAGCAAAGCACGGCATTAGGCACGAAATCTTGCTCTGACATTAATTTACCCAAAACCTTAGAATCATCGATTCCTTTAGGAGAAAGTGCGCGGCTTTTATCTCCCGCGCTGCTTGAGAGGGCTTGTGCATGACGTAATATAAATAACCGCTTAACCGTCATCATTCATCACCAATATCAAATTTCGTGATTTTACCATCCTTAAGCCCAATAGCTAATCTTCCATGCTTTACCGCGATAGCTTCTGCGCCAAATACTTCCTTGCGCCAACCACTTAATGCGGGGACATCGGCTTTATCATTTATGGCGATGGCTTCTATATCTGCTGCGCTGGCAATGATTTTCGCGGCAACATCATGCTCCGCGCTTTGCACTTTCAAAAGCATTTTCAATATATCAATAATCGCCAAAGCAGTCGGCGGAATCTGTTGTTTTTTCTTAGGGATAGGCCAGCTATCTTTGGGCGAGTTAATGGCTTTTGCTATGGTTTCTAATAGCTGCTTACCAGTGCGCCCTTCGGCCATTTCCTTGGATACATTACGGATTTTAGCGAGCTGTTTCGCATCTCGCGGAGCTTGATTAGCCATATCCGAAAGCGCATCATCGCGGATAACCCATGGCTTTGGAATGTCGCGTTTTTGCGCAGTCATTTCACGCCACGCGGCAAGCTCGCGCAGTACAGCAAGGCTTTTTGGCTTGGGCGAGCGTATCTTAATTCGCTCCCATGCTTTATATGGATCATTGGCGTAAGTATCAGGATTGGTGAGGATTTTATCTTCCTGCGCCACCCAACTTGTGCGCCCGCGTTGCTCTAGCTCTGCCTTTAAACTAAGGTAAACATCGCAAAGATGCGTCACATCGCCAAGCGCGTAAGTGATCTGCTTATCACTTAAAGGGCGCAGTGACCAATTGGTGAATTGCGAGCTTTTATCCACTTGCACGCCCGTAACATTGCGCACGATATTCTCGTATCCCACCGAATCGCCGTATCCACAAACCATGGCCGCGATTTGAGTGTCAAAAAACGGCGCGACTACTTTGCCTGTAAGGTTATAGAATATCTCTAAATCCTGCCTGCCTGAATGGAAAATTTTAAGTACATTTTTATTTTCGAGCAGATCAAATAATGGCTCAAGATTAATCCCTTCAGCCAGCGGATCAATAGCCTTAGCGCGTTTATCAGGAGAGCTAAGCTGCACAAGGCAAAGCTTAGGGAAGTAAGTCTTCTCCCGCAAAAACTCGGTGTCTATGGTTATATATTCGTGAGCGGAAAGCTCTTCGCAAAAAGCCTTAACATCTTCTGATTTTGTAATTACTGGCATGATATCCTTAAACTTTAAAGAACACCATAATACAAAATCATGCGCTTTCGTCTAGGGGGTATAAATTTAAATCATTGTGGTTAACAAGAATTTTGTTCTATTGCGCTAAACGTTGGTTGATTATTACGAATAGTAAAAGCTTCGATAAATTCATTTAACTCTTTTCCTAGAAAGGATCTTTCTAATTTAGAAATAAGAATATCATTTTTCTCTCCATGTTCATCTATACCAATGACACTACCTGAGATTTCACTGAAAATCTTATTAGTTTTTTCCCCTGCGTCATCTCTACAATATTCTCGTCCTGAGCATTCATTGCCAGTATAAGGTACCAGCTCATCAGAATCATAATCTTCAGCATATGGAGATTGAGCAAATTTAACATCACCATTTTTGCCAAACTCAGCAAGCTTCTTAATCCGTTGGAGAGCGAATTGTGCTGTTATAGATTGTATATTCATATCATTAACTACATCATTGGAGCTATGTAAGGGCTGATCTAAGTAAGTGCCACTTGTTCCTTCCCATGCATCAAAAGACCAGTTGCATAGACTTTCAAAATCCGAAGATTTAACGAAATCTACGGCTTCTTTGACACTTAAAAATCTAGTTTTAGTAGATTCTTGATTTATGCTTGATATATTAAAGTTATTTCTCATAATTTCTCATAATTTCTCATAATTTCTCATAATTTTTATATTAATCACTAAAATGTAGACTATCTCCCATTATATGTCAAGAAGTAAGTCGTTGAAAACATTTGTTGATTTATGGTCGTAATTCGTTATAAATCATGGCTTCATATAGTAACTTGGACAAGCACAGGAATAAAAACAATGCATAGCTATAGAACCCATACTTGCGAAGCTTTAAGAAAAGATAATGACGGGCAGAGCGTTAAGCTATCAGGTTGGATACATCGCATATATGATTTGGGCGGGGTGTTATTTATCATCTTGCGCGATACTCATGGGCTTACGCAATGTGTTGTTGAGCAGGATTCACCATTGTTCGAGAGCCTTAGTAATTACCGCGTTGAAAGCGTTATAACTATTATCGGCAAAGTGCGCGCGCGCTCTAGCGAGACTATTAACTCTAAAATGGCAACTGGCGAGATCGAGATTTATATCGACGAAGCCGAGCTACAATCCGCCGCCGATGTAATCCCGTTTCAAGTATATGAGGATGATGGCGCGGGCGAGGATATTCGCCTTAGATACCGCTATCTTGATCTTCGCCGTGAGGGGATGCAAAAGAAAATCCGACTGCGTAATGACGTAATCCGCACTATGCGCGAGAGCATGCATGAGCGTGATTTCCAAGAGTTTCAAACTCCTATTCTGACTGCTAGCTCGCCTGAAGGGGCGCGTGATTATCTTGTGCCGTCTCGTTTGCATCCAGGGAAATTCTACGCTCTGCCACAAGCACCGCAGCAATTTAAGCAGCTTCTCATGATGAGCGGATTTGATAAATATTTCCAAATCGCGCCGTGTTTCCGTGATGAAGACGGACGCGCTGATCGCCTCGCCGAGTTTTACCAGCTCGACGTTGAGATGAGCTTTGTAACGCAGCAAGATGTGTTTGATACCGTCCAGCCTGTTATCCAAGGGATATTCGAGAAATTCTCAAGCTTCACGGAAGAAAAACGCGAAGTTATCTGGTGCGATTCTATACCTTATAAAGAAGCAATGCTTAAATATGGAAGCGATAAACCCGACCTTCGCAACCCGCTTGAAATAGTCGATGTTACCGAAGTTTTCGCCCGCGATGACGTAGAGTTTAAAGCATTTAAAGGCATCATTGATAAAGGCGGCGTTGTCCGCGCTATTCGCGCTCCTAAAGTATCTGACAAACCGCGCAGCTTCTTCGATAAGCTTAATAGCTGGGCGCAAAGTGAAGGCGCGTTTGGGCTTGGTTATATCTTGTTCGCTGATGGGCAGGGCAAAGGACCTATCGCTAAATTCATACCGCAAGAGGCGCAAGATGCACTTAAGCAAGCCGCAGGATTAGAAGATGGTGACGCAGTATTTTTCATCTGTAATCAAGAGCTTCCAGCCGCTAAATTTGCAGGGCTAGCGCGTGATGCAATATGTGATAGCATGGGCAACCGTGAGCAGGGCGTTTATAAATTATGCTGGATTATTGATTTCCCGATGTATGAATTTGACGAGAAGGCGCAGAAAATTGACTTCTCTCATAATCCGTTTTCAATGCCACAAGGCGGTATGGCTGATCTTGATAATAAAGAGCCAACCGATATTTATGCTTGGCAATATGATTGCGTATGTAACGGCTTTGAGCTGGCATCAGGCGCAATTCGTAATCACAGAGCCGATATAATGGAAAAAGCATTCGCCATAGCAGGCTACAGCAAAGATGTACTGGAAGCCGAGTTTGGCGGAATGCTCAACGCTATGCGCTATGGCGCACCTCCGCATGGTGGCTTGGCATTCGGCGTTGATCGTATCATAATGCTACTCGCCGATGAGCCGAACTTGCGCGAGGTATATGCCTTTGTCATGAACGGTCAATATGAAGATCAGATGATGCAAGCTCCATCCGAGGTTGACCCTGAGCTATTAAAGGATTTAAGCGTTAAGGTTAACTTGCCAAAGAAGATGGTTGATGCTGCGTAATTTTCTTGCAAATCCACCACTTCAATGATATGTTTTTTCCATATAATTATTGTGGAGTTGAAGAATGTCAGAAGAAGAGATTGATTTATATGAAAAAGTTATGCAAATTCAAGCTTTTATAAGACGAGAACTTGATGGAACCGTTGTCGCCCAATATGACAAAGTCGTTGATGCAATGCATTTACACAGGGTAAAAGAAGAAATTGAAGCTCTTGGCCGCAGAATTGGTTAGCCTATTTTGTTATCAATGGAAAATATTGATACTTTATTTGTGCCTGATTGTGAAAAAACAAGAGAAATTATAGGAGCTTCAGTTTCTGGAAATGAAGGATGGCTGCCATCTGTTTGTGTTAAAGAAACAGCTATTATTAGTGAGGCAAATCTAGGGCGTAAATCATTATTCTCTGGTGCTGAGTGTCCAAATAAACCTGAATATTGGCTGGATGTTAAAATTGGCGCAAACCGACAGATCACCGAAAGTCGTTTAAGGGATTTAGGCGCGCAAGGGTTAGGTATAAAAGCAGAATGGAACAATGAGGAAATATTATCCAGCGCCGAGTTATTGCAAGCTGATACCGTCCATGAAATTGCCCCTTAAAACCCAATAATCGGTAGTCTTTGCTCTTCTATTTTACCTTCATCTCTATAGAACCCTTACGCAAAACTTGTTAAAAAAAATCCTGCAACCTAACCATATAGTAGTTTAGATTAAAAATAGTATAAACCGTCATTGCATACTTTACCTGTTACACTGTTTATCCGTGTGATGCATGCAACCCATAGATCACACGGATAATTTTGTTGTGTTCTTATCTATTCTAACACACCAACGTCAAAAAACAGCTCTTTTACAAAGGTTTCTATACTAAAAGTTACGATATTCAATTTTATAATTTTCAGGCTTAACAAGCTTATCCCTATCCAGCTTCCGCGTCTGATCTTTAAGCATGCCAAGCGTCGGACGCTCATTATCAGATATAAAATTCTGAATATAATAAGTTCCCAAATACCCCTTTTTATCCAGATCTGTAATGATAGCACTAACATCTGCCTCATCCATAAGGTCGGTATGAACAGTGCTGCGCACCTCGAACGGCACGTCACTTTGCTCACAAAGCATTTTTAAAGTGGCTTCAAATTCTTTAAACTTTTTAACGCCAGTGACTAGCTTAAATTTTTCGGGCGGAGCTTTATAATCAAGCGCGACATAATCAAGCCAGCCATTATCCAAAAAGCTGCGCACAGCATCGGACTTTAAGCCATTAGTATCAAGCTTCACCGCGTATCCCATATCCCGCACTGTTTTTATAAA
>JAMONE010000246.1 GCA_027066695.1 Micavibrio sp.
TTTGTCAGAATTCCGTGGCCGGTTTGGTACCTTTGTAGGATTAGACCCAAAATCCTATAATTTATTCATGTCAATGAACAGCCGCACAGGCTTAAAACTCTTGCGGTGATGCTCTGTTATCCCGAATTGTTCGATAGCGGCGCGGTGCTGCGCGGTGGGGTAGCCAGAATTATTTGCCCAGCCATAATGCGGATGTTCTTTATCTAGTTTTTTCATAATGCGATCACGATGAACTTTTGCGATGATCGATGCCGCGGCTATGCTCTTGGATTTGCTATCGCCCTTAATCACAGCTGTAAACGTACAAGCAAGGGCAGGGGCTTTATTCCCGTCAACCAAGGCGTGAAAGTTAAGATCTCTCACATTCATTCGAGATGACAATAGTAGCTCCTCACAAGCCAGTTTCATAGCTTTTAATGATGCTTGCAAAATATTTATTTCGTCAATTTCCTGTGGCGAGATTTCTATGATAGTGCAGGGAAAATGCTCCATGATTTTATCGTAAAGATACTCACGTTTTTTCTTCGATAGCTTTTTACTGTCATTAATATCAGCTATAAAATCAAGCTCACGCTTGTCTTCGGGGATAATTACGCCGCCCGCAACAACAGGCCCTGCCAACGGCCCTCTACCAACTTCATCAAGCCCACAAACTATTCCTTGATGCTTACTTTCATATGAAAAATCAGTCATTTAAGCTTTTCTTTACTTTTTTGCTCATCCCAAGCAGCTTCCATTTGCTCTAAAGATGCATCAATAACCGATGAACCTTGCTTTTTCAGGTCAGTTTCAAGCCCGCGAAAACGTCGCTCGAACTTATTGTTGCATTGGCGCAGAGCTTCCTCACTATTAATGCCAAGCATTCTACCGTAATTTGCCAGTAAAAACAGCATATCGCCTAGCTCTTCAGCTTGGTTTTCTTTATCATTATTGGCAATAGCGGCGCGCATTTCTGCAATTTCTTCTTCCAGCTTATCAAGAACATGCGCTAAATTCGGCCATTCAAAGCCAACTTTAGCTGCTTTTTTCTGTAGTTTTTGAGCCTTTAACAATGCAGGAAGGGCGCTTGTAACCCCATTTAATGCGCTAATATCTCCCTTTTTTTCCTTGGCTTTACGGCGTTCCCAAATTTTATCTACATCCGCAGCAGAGCTTGCGCTTTCATCTCCAAAAACATGAGGATGACGAGAAATCATCTTTTCTGTTACATCATTAATTACGTCATGAATATCAAAATGCCCTTCTTCCGAAGCTATTTGCGCATGGTAAATTGATTGGAACAAAAGATCGCCAAGCTCCTCACGCAAATCGTCCATGTTTTCGCGATCAATAGCATCGACAACTTCATATGCTTCCTCAAGTGTATGTGGAGCAATCGTTTTATAGCTTTGCTCTAAATCCCACGGGCAACCTGTGTTGGGCGTTCTTAACGCTGCCATTACTTTAATAAGGTCATTTATATTACACGATGCAGTCAACTGGATTTCCTTTACTATTTTTATTCTCTAATAGAATTATGAATTCTCTAATAGAATTATGAATAATAGGCTGTGTTTGTATATTCTCAATCTATCTCGTATTCACGTTTTTGTCTAGCCGGTATCAATATTCTCTTCGTGGTCAATAAATTGCCACACTATAGCTTTGGAAGCTTCGGTTCCCTCAAAATGTGATCCGCAGTTTGATCGTTATTTGTCCAAGTAAAAACGATCTTTTTCTGCAACACTTATACCGGGTTTGGCCGATTGCTTTCGTCCCGGCATGGGACAAAACGTAGTCTACGATGTTAAAGTGACAAGACTACAAACTCGTGTTGTTCTTATTTCTTACGCATAAATAGCCCTTTCTCCAGTAGCAGGATTAAAGCAGAATAGTTCTCCTGTTTGCAGCATTTGATGCATGATAACGGCTAATTTACGCGCAACAGCGATCCTTGCCTTTTTCATGCCCGAACGTTTAGCAATACGAAGCCCCCAAGCTTGCAGAGAGGAGGGCTTTTTTACTCTGGTGAGAATAGAATTCGCCGCTTCATAAAGCTGGTGTCTGACCACACTGTCTCCACGTTTAGATATCCAGCCATTATAGTCCATCTCTCCTGATTGTCGCCGCCGTGGCGTCAGACCAAAATATGCGCCAACACTCTTGGAGTTTTCAAATCTGTCAGCATCATCAACGGCTAAAACAAAATTTGCAGCTGTCATTGGACCAACACCTGGAATGCTCATAAGAATGCGGCACGACATACATGCATACGCATAATCCAAAACAAGCTCATCCAGCTCGTTGATTTTCTGTTTAAGCATGAGCAGAATATCAAGTTGAACTTGAAGAGGGGCGGCCAGTGGCGTGTTTTCATCAATAATCTCTTGAATGCGTTTTTCAAAACCAACGCCAGCAACGCCTTTAATCAAAATACCAAAGGTCTTAAGCATGCCGCGTATCTGGTTAACGACATCTGTTCGCATACTCACCAAATTACTACGTGTACGGAAGAGAGCGCGAGACTCATGGGTTTCAAAGCTCTTGATGGTAACTTTTTTATACCAGCCACAACGCATAATCTGAGCAATGCCGTGAGCATCATTTTTATCAGTCTTGTTCATCTGAAGACGTAAAACGCCATGCGCATGGTAAGCATCGATACAGATAGCTGGGAGCTTCATATCTCTTAGTCCATGCCAATGCCACGTTGATAACTGACCGCTCTCAAGTCCTATCTTTACGGCATCTGGTGCATGTTTCTTTACTGTCTCACCTATAGATTCTGGTGTGGAGGCGCAATCACCTTCCCAAAGCTTTTTTCCATCACGGTCAACAACACAAATATGCGTTATATCCTGTGAGACATCTAAACCAATATATTTTTCCATTTTTTATCTCCATTTATCTTAATAGGTTGTTTAAAATGACAGTCTACCATCTTTTTAAAATAGCGGAATTGCCATACTTAGCGCCTATTATGCTAAATGTGATAATGTATATTATGGCAATTTAGCAGTATTTTACTTCTGCTTTAGGTTCAAAAAGAACACGGAAATATATTCACGCAGGCATACTCTTAAGTTCAAATGGTAATGACAACTGTCCTTTTCCCAGTGCCATTTCAAATAAACCTTCTTTTGTCTTTGGATTTCTAAAAAATACATAAAATCCATTCGTTTTAGTTACCTCTATATATGCTCTCATAATTTCTAAAGCGTCATTAATTAATCTTTCTCTCTTTTTTTCTGATTTAATATCTACACATTTTCTTTCTGATAGCAGAGCTACTAAATAAATAATATGAAACTGTCCATAGGTTAAAAATTCATCTACTTTATCAGTAATATTTTTTTTCCTTAATCTATTAGCATCGACCTTCATCTCTTCAATCTTTTGAAAAACTAAAAACATATTCTTAAGATGCTCTATATCATGTTCAAGACTAAAAACATCTTCATATAGACTACCAAATATTTTATCAGAATCCTTTTTTGATCTTTCGGGTTCTCTGAGATAAAAGGCAAGAATAACCTGCCCTAACTTCAAAGAATCAATGCGCAAAGATTGATCTTTATCTTCATGTTGATTCTTTTTTCTTTCATAGAAAAACCCCAAACTTTCAAAAGCTTTTTCTAGCTTTATTTGCACTTCTGAATTAGACATCAAATCCCTTGGGAAAATTCTCGTTTGACTGTTAGTTGCCAATGCAATTTGATGTGGCAAATCAGGATTTTTAGTTTCATACACTTTTATAAGAAGTAATATGTCCTCAAGTATTTCTGGCTTGTTTTTAGCTGCTTCAAATAAAGCATTCGAAGTTTGAGCACCATTAACAATTTGCAAATTTTCAATATCAACCACTGGCGAGCGCATATTATCTCTATATGATAAATTAGAACACATTGCTGTTATACCATTGTTCAAATACCAAAAATAAGTATTCCTATTCGATACGGCTGTTTTAATTATAGACTCATTTACAGGATTCTCACGACCAAGAAAGACTCTAATGTTTTTATCAAAAATATTACTACAAAGCTTATCAGGATTGTCTTTATCTCTAATCATATTAATTAAATCCTTAGCAGATATTGAACCTACAAAACCTTTAATATCCCCGTCAGACCTACCCAAATATTGTTTTTCTATTGCAGTAAAGCTATGTAATGTTTTTTCATACGCAGGAGATATTAATAAATTAACCAAACCTTCCGCATCAATTTCCTCAAGGTCTATTTTATATTTTTTAAATGCATTTTCAACTTTTTGAGTTTGATTTTTTTCTAGAGATTTTCCATTTGAACAAAAATATATTGTAATTTTAGTATTAGCATTCTGATAAACGCTCCAAATTTCTTGTATTTTATCCCATAAAAAAGGGTTACTAATTTTTTCTAGATTAACATCCTCATCAAATAAACGATCTATAAATGTTATCATTTTATCAGCTTGGTTAGCTTTAAAATAGTTTTCAGATTTTCTAATGCTCTCGTGGAATTTAAACTGAAAAATATGTATGTGTGCATTATTGCCACTTCGATCAATTTTTATGGCATCTACACCACAATCATTTCCCCCTTCAGTTAATAATTCTTCAATTGATTCATCATGGTAAGGAAATAACTTTTCTAAAATACAATAAGAAAATGCTACTGAATTACTGTTAAGATTGTAGTCATTTTTATAATTCTCAATAATTTTATTTACTGATGTCCAATCTAGTTTTTTCATATTTTTTTCTCTTACTAAGCCTATATTCAGTCATTAAAGCAAAATACAGCCTTCAACACCACCATATTTTATATAATACAGTCAATATTTAACATTTTTTTGTTGACTTTAGAAAGTTAACACCGCTATAATAGTAGCAGAATAAAAGCGGTGCAACAGATGTACGAATATGGCGAATTACGCTATATTACAAAAAATCTTTTTTGCGCCGCTGAACTAATTAAACAAAGGGGGTAATTTATTTACCCCCTTTAAGTTTGGACTTCTTTTGTTTTTTATAAAAAGCATTTAGTTGCTTGCGCGTTTTCCCTGTCTTTGAATAATCTTCAACTTTTTCTACAAAAGTTAAATAATCAAGCAAGATTTTACTCTCAAGAATTTTATTAGATTTATCACTTAATTTTTTAACCTGCGCTGCCCTACCCTTCACAACATCATGTTTAGGATCAAGTGTATGAATCATAGCGTTTATAATAATGCTATATAAAATAAGTCTCTGTGCATTGTGTTTGTGATTAGCTCTAAATATAATATCGCCAATTTCTTTTGTCCATTTATTAATTACTAAATTATCACTCTCCAATAATTCATAAAATTCTATAAATGAAATACTCGTAAGTTTACCAATGAAGAACCCCGCCGCAAGCAGCGAGGTATCAGCACTTTGTCA
>JAMONE010000247.1 GCA_027066695.1 Micavibrio sp.
TTTTTATTTCTTTTTCCCTTAAAATCGCTAATTCAATATCATTGTAATGCTCATAATAGACTAATTTGTTTGTTTTATATTTCTGTGTAAATCCCTTTACTTGTCCTGCTTTATGCTCTGCTATACGTCTTTCTAAGTTATTGGTTACACCAACATACATTACCTTATTTGTCCAGTTTGTAACAATATATATGAAATAATCATTCATAGCTCTTGTTTTCCTTTAAGATCTCTCAGCTAAAGCTTTCGAGATGACAATGTGGGTTGGAATTATTTCCCTCCAATAGCTTTTTGCACTTCGACTTCGTTCATATAGTTATCTTGCTCGGCTTCGTGTAATAGCATAGTACCTGGGCCAACGGACTCGAAAATCTCCTTTTGCAGAGCATTTTCGCGCAGGCCGTTAATAAGGTGGATGCGTTTAACTCCCGCATTTAGTGCCTCTTGGCAGTTTTCCATTTTAACTTTCATACCGTCCGTGACCGTACCGTCATCGATATAGCCCTGTATTTGTACGTCCGTGATAACCATAGCAGTTTGGCCATTAACCTTAACGCCGTCAACATTGCTCATAAATATGAGCTTATCAGCGCACAGACCTGCGGCAAGCTCGGTTGCGATAGTATCAGCGTTGATATTGCACAGCTCTCCATCTTCATTAATAGCAAGGCAAGGGCAAGCGATAAAGCCGCTAACCTTTAATTGACGCGCAATAGGGCGGGTATGTATTTCCTTGATATCCCCGACATAGCCAAAATCCACAGGAGTTTTCGGGCGCGGAGCTACCTTCATCCAATTAGACGGTACGGCGTTAAATGACAGGCCGTTAAGGTTGTTTTGCTGCATGCTCTCGCAAATACTAAGCGATAGATCGCCGCCGATTACCTCACGTATGACCTTGATAGTATCGATATTGGTGATGCGCCGCCCGTCATTTTTCTTAACCTCAATGCCGCGCTCTTCCAGCGCAATATCAATCGCATGACCGCCGCCGTAAATCAGGATAACTTTAATTCCATGATGGGTTAGCTCGCGGATATTGGTTATTAAGTTATTCCGTGCTTCCTCGTTTTCAATCACGCTCCCGCTAGCCTTGACAATGAATAAATTGTCACGGAATTTACTTTCGTAAAAAGCATTGATGAAAAAATCTGGTAGTTTTTTGTTTTTACTCATAATTATACTTTCTTTCTTCTTGTTGTCATCTCGAACACGTAGTGGAGAGATCTTTAAGATCCCTCAGCTAAAGCTTTCGGGATGACATTAGTTGGATATTCATGGATATACAGGACTTAAATTCATCAGCCCCTCGGTTTCATCATAACCGCATATTAAATTCATATTCTGCACCGCGCAGCCCGCCGCGCCTTTAACCAAATTATCCATTGCGCCTTGGATTATATATTGTGTATCGCTAATCCGTTTAAAACTTAAATCACAGAAGTTCGAGCCAACGATATTGGCAAGCGCGACGCTCTCCATAACCCGCACGAACGGCGCGTCATTATATGGGTTATCAAGCTTTACATTTGTATCTGTTTCAATAAAAGCCGTAGCAAATATCCCGCGTGTAAAACACCCTGAAGTTGGCACAAAGTTAAGCTGCTCTTCTGTGATCTGCGCAGTCCTGCAAATCTCGGGGATATGCCTGTGCTTATTGATGTTATAGCTCTTCATATTGTGAGAGCGCACGGGATGGTGCGTGCCATCGTTTGCCGATTTACCCGCACCGCTAGAGCCTGTCACTGCCATAATATTGGCATGTTTAATGTTGCCCGAAAATGGATAAAGCATCATTTGGGAAAGCAGGGCAAAACAACCTGGATTAGCCACGATCTCGGCGCGTGCGATCTTATGCTTATCAATAATTTCAGGCAAGCCATAGACCGATTTTCTTAATAGCTCGGGATGAATATGCGGGACATTATAATATCTCTCATAAGTTTCAACGTCATCAAGACGAAAATCAGCCGATAGATCAATGATTTTCACTCTGCCATGAAGCGCAGCCACCGTGTCTTGTGCGGTTTTATGGGGCAAGCACAAAAACACAACATCACTATCCGCCGCGATTACATCCAGCGAAGGATTACTAACCACAAGATTCATATGCGCCAGATGCGGATAAACCTCGCCAATAGGCGTATTTTCATGTTGACGCGAGGTAACATGCGCTATCTCTATATTCGGATGCGCATTTAAAAGCCGCAGCAACTCGAGGCCAGTATAGCCAGTTATGCCGATAATTGATATTCGTGTAGCCATCTTGAAATCACCAAATCCATCCATTCATTCGTCGGGTTAAAAGCATTATAGACGATAACATCCAGCTCGTCTTTGATAATGCTTTGCCCGACCTCGTTATCCGTCACAGGGCCGCTAATCACATCTATCGGAACGCCGATAGCTTCGCAGCCCCGCGCCAAGCCAATTGCGCCGATAGGATCGCCAGCACAACCAATATGCAGGCGCACATTCTTCTGTATTTCAGGAGTTTTCAGCACCGCATTCACGCCGTAACGCCCCATAAGCCCGTCACCAAATTCAATGATAATAGCATCAGGATTGCCCTTGCTTAAATGATCGAGAGCGCCGCGTGTCATTTTGATAATGCTATCATCGTCAATCATCGCCGTGGAGGTAATGCCCGCATCAACAAAGGATACCGCTTCATAAACGCCGTAATCACACATCTTATAGATATCGCGCTGCGCTCCAACGCCCGTAAGTTTCGTCCCCGCAAGCTTCATACCCATGCGCGTTAGCGTCTTGATGATTTCCGTGGCCACCGTGGTTTTCCCGCTATCCATGCTAGTGCCTGTAACGATAATGAGCGGGATATCGCTCTTCATCGTATCTTTAGGCTTATATAGCATTTTCTGATTGATATTGAGCTGCTTACCCTTACGAGCAATTCCACCAAGCACGCGAATACGCATAGGATCGCCAACTTCTTTAGTGTTCGAGCTAGTGCAAATCCCTGCAACGCCGCCAAAATTCAGCAAATGGATGATATCACCCGCCTTTAATGATGTTGGTAAATCCCCGACAAAGCCTTTAAGAGCGCGTCTTTGCCCCAAAGCTACGGCGATAATATCACCTTTTTTAAGCTTGGATAGCCGCCCTGTTGGCAGCTCAAGATCATTATAAATTGATTTATCTTCGAGTATTTCAGCGGCTAAAACCGCGCCCATCTCGCAGGAAAGATTTTTTGACGGGTCATCAATTATATTTTCACTGTGTTTAAGCTCTAAATTCTTGGTAACAGAGCTGATTTTATCTATTTGTATCTTCATAGTCTTTTTCTTTGTTTTTATATTGTCATCTCGAACACATAGTGGAGAGATCTTAAGATCCCTCGACTTCGCTCGGGATGACATTGGCTTACAGTAAAATGCCGTAAAAACGTGGCACAAGCAATTGATTTTTCAAGAGATAAGGAACAAAAGGAAAAGGCAGCAAAAAGCTCCGCTTAAAGATTATCTCTAGCGTTAGCTTCGTCGTCGTGATTGTGTGTGCTTATTGATGTTCATGAGGTATGAAGACCATATTCCATGTGCTATTGTCAAGTTTTTTAATATATGGTAATGCAATTACATGAAAAAGGTATTTTTTATAGGATTAATAGCAGGTGCTGTGAGTTGGGCTGTCGTTGGGATTGTATCGGATATGTATGAGCCATTTGATAGTGAAATTGGCTTCTATCTTGGTCAGTTTATCTTGTCTGTAGTTGCTTTTTATGTTGGGTGTAAAAAAAGATTTAGAGAACTTGTTATATATATAATAGGAATTTATTTAGGAATGAATTTTTATTCGTATATATTGGGAGGATCTGAACAAAGGGCGTGGGTTCTTCTCGGTTTGTTATCAACAATTATTCTTATTGTATACCCTTTATTTTTTGGGATTGTTGGATATGTTTGTTCTTTTATAAAAAAGAGGATTGTTAAAGCGCGGTCTTCCTAGGATCAAAGGCATCGCGCACCGCTTCGCCGATAAAGGTTAGCAGGCTTAGCATCACCGCCAAAGACATAAATGCCGCTATTCCTAGCCATGGAGCTTGCAGGTTATTTTTTCCTTGTGCGAGTAATTCTCCCAAAGATGGGCTACCTGGTGGCATGCCAAGCCCTAGGAAATCCAGCGCGGTTAGGGATGTTATGCTCGCGGTTAAAATGAATGGCATATAGGTAATGGTCGCAACCATTGCATTAGGCAGAACATGCCGCCACATAATCACAGGATTAGAAATTCCAAGTGCAGTCGCCGCGCGTACATAATCAAAATTCCGCGCCCGCAGAAATTCTGCGCGCACTACGTCAACAAGGCTAACCCATGAAAACAGCAGCAATATAATCAGTAAATTCCAAAATCCGGGAGTGAACATCGCCGAGAATATTATCAATATATAAAGCACAGGCAAGCTTGACCATATCTCGATTGAGCGTTGCATCACAAGGTCGGTTTTACCGCCGTAATAGCCTTGTATCGCGCCCGCCGTTATCCCTATAACCGAGCTGACAAGCGTTAATATCAAGCCAAACAGCACAGATATGCGAAAGCCATAAATCACCCGCGCCGCAACATCGCGCCCTTGATCGTCAGTGCCAAGTAGGTTTACCGCGTCAGGCGGAGTAGGGGCGGGTTTGGTCAGGTCATAATTGATAGTATCATATGAAAACGGGATAGGAGTCCATATAATCCAGCCATCCTTTTCCTTGATTAAATCCTGCACAAATTCATCGCGATACTGCGCCTCGGTTTCGAAATCTCCGCCAAAGACAGTCTCGGCATAATTAATAAATACAGGGAAGTATATCCCGCCATCATATTTAATTATCAATGGCTTATCATTGGCAATTAAGTTGGCGCATAAAGCTATGGCTAGCAATATCAGGAATATCCATAAACTCCAATATCCGCGCTTATTAGCTCGGAATTGCGAAAGCCTGCGTTGTGTGATTGGTGATATGCTCATGATAGATTCTTTGCTACTGTTTTTAGAGACAGTCTTCTCCAGCATCCCCAACTTGATTGGGGATCCGTTAATTTGCATATGGATCTCCGTTTATACGGAGATGCTATATTTGGTTGGTTTAACATCTACCCACCTCGACTTTCGAAGTCAATGCGTGGGTCGATCCAGACATAGACTATATCGCGCACTAAATGCATTACTAGGCTCATGAGGGTGAAGATATAGAGTGTGCCGAGGACTACGGGGTAATCGCGGTTTATTATGCTCTCATAACCCAATAGCCCCATGCCGTCGAGCGAGAATATTACCTCTATTAAT
>JAMONE010000248.1 GCA_027066695.1 Micavibrio sp.
ATATATTACGTAGCTGGAGCAACCCTATCTTTAATGCCGCAGGCCTAAACCCCGATGCTATTGATATAATATTGGTGCAAAGCAACGCAGTTAACGCATTTGTTGCTGGTGGCTCTAACATATTTTTCTATACGGGGCTTATCAATAAAACCGAAACCCCTGGAGAGTTAATCGGCGTAATTGCGCATGAAACTGGCCATATAACAGGCGGGCATTTGATAAAAGGGCGCGAGGCGTTAGAGCGCGCATCATATGAAAGCATTATAGGAACAATCCTTGGCATTGGCGCGGCAATAGTAATGGGCGATTCCATGGCTGCGCCTGCTATATCATTGGGCGGAAACTCTATAGCGCAGCGCAGCTATCTCGCGCATAGCCGCATTAACGAATCCAGCGCAGATCAAGCCGCTCTAACATTTTTGGAAAATGCGAAAATAAATCCATCGGGCATGGCTAGTTTTATGGATAAATTAAAGGCTGATAATTATGTGCCTGAAAATCAGCAGAGCGAATATGTTCGCACTCACCCTTTAGTCGATAATCGTATAGAGGCATTAAAACGCCGCATAGCTTCATCAGAATATAATGCTGTTCCTTATCCTGATCTATGGCTAGAGCAGCACGCCCGCATGAAAGCAAAGCTAAGCGGCTTTATTAATCCAGGGCAAGTCCCATGGATGTATGATGATAAGGATAACTCTATCTCTGCGCGCTATGCTCGCGCTATTGCTGCATATCGTAACAATAATGTGATTGATGCATTAAGCAAGATTGACGCACTTATAGAAACCGAACCTGAAAACCCGTATTTTCAAGAGCTAAAGGGGCAAATGCTGGTTGATTTTGGCAAAGTCGGGCAGGGGGTAAAATATTACAAAAAAGCAATCGAGCTATTGCCGCAAGCAAGCCTTTTCAGGATAGCTTTGGCACATGCATTAATCGAATCGGTAAGTAACACAGGCAATCAAAAAGAAATATTGTCCGAGGCCATCAAACAATTAAAAATTTCATTGAAAGATGAAACGCGCTCAACTCGTGTTCATCGCCTTTTGGCAACCGCTTATGGACGCTTGGGCGAGGAAAATAGTGCCAAGTTACATCTCGCAGAAGAAGCTGTATTACAACGCCGCCTCCCTTATGCTCGCCAACATGCAGAGCATATTTTAGAAACAGAAACCGAAGGCAGTAAATTATGGCTTAAGGCAAAAGATATAATTTCTTTTATCGATACTACGAAAAAATAGTGACGGGGTATTCTTATAGATTTTATATGAAGCAGGCTATATAGAATACTCTGTAAATATAGTAACTTGAATTAACAATCACACAGTGTCATATTCTTAATTCAAGCTACTATATATCTCTTAAAGGCGAGTTTTTGTGGTGCGTATAATTGTTAAATTTCGGTGTTTATATAGTAAATTTCTCTAAGCTGCGTTAAGGTTATCTATATTTAATCAAAGGGGATTTATTGTGCCAAAGAAATTGGGGCATTTTTGTTGGCATATCAGCGCGTTTAGCATGAAAATGTTAGTTTTAGCGTTTGCCGTTTTTGCTATTTTGGCATCGGCATTTATTTGGCGCATCTCTAGTGATCCTTTGGATATTAGCTTTACTAAAAATTATATAGAATCAGTGCTTCATGATGAGGCGACGGGTAATTATGCGCGCATGGATCGTGTTGTGCTTTACTGGCCAAAGCTTACGGGGCCATTATATCTGCAATTATATGGCGGAGAGCTGGTGAATAAAGCGGGTGCAACCATCATATCTGTTGATGTCGCCGCGATTAGTTTTTCACGAACAGCGTTATTGATGGGGCGCATTCTACCTAAAGCAATAATTCTGAAAAAACCTACTTTGCGCTTGGTTCGTAATGAGCTTGGTGAGTTTGAAATTGATTTAGGGCAAGAGGATGCGGATACGGATTCTACTGAGCAATTTGCCCTTACTACTCGTATATTCAACTATATCGCGCGTCCTGGGCGGCAAAGTAAAAGCCATTCGCTACTCTCTCGGCTAGAGGCATTTGGCATAGATAATGCTAGCCTTTTCATTGATGATAAGCTGGTAAAGCAATCATGGTCGTTGCCTGATTTTAATCTGGGTTTTTATAGTACAACGAAGGGAATGAAGGGCTATATTGCCCTGAAATTACCTGATGTAGGGCTTGAAAAGTCAGAGCTTCATGTTGATTTGAAATATATATGGGATCAAAAACATGTCGAATTATCGGCTGATTTGCAGAATATAGATATTAATGCTGTTGTCGGAAAAGTGCCAGAGCTTGGCGCGTTGGGTGATCAAAATATAGTGCTTGATGCGCATATTGAAACAATTCTTGATGAAAATTTCATTCCTGAAGATATAAATATAGTGATGAAATCAGATAATGGTGAAATCTTCTACCCTGATTTATCTGAGGAGGCTGTTCCTTATAGTAATCTAGCGTTAAGTGCGTCATATAATTATGCAGGAAAAACCTTTATGCTTCGTGACACGCAAGTTACGGTGCGCGATGTCACTGTGCGCGCGCACGCGGAGCTTATTCATGATGATGATACTGCTAAAGGCTCGGCCAAAATTAGTATTGATAGTTTGAAACAGGCACAAATTGCGCCGCTATGGCCGAAGGTGTTACGCGGCGATAACAGTGAGAAATGGGTCGTTAAAAAGCTCTCGAAAGGGGCGTTTAAGGATGTGTGGCTTGGTTTTGATATTTTGGCAGAAAAGAAGCTATTCCAAGATAAAAATGCAAAATTTATCGGGCCGTTTCGCCCGCTATGGAACGCTGACATAGATAATTTAGAGGCGGGCTTTGCTTTCGATAATATGAGTGTTAACTACCGTGCGCCGCTGGATCAGGTGACAAAAGCGTCTGGCACGGGCAGCTTTAATCTCAATAAGGATGAGCTACGCATCAATATATCTAAGGCCAAATTAGGCAAGCTTAATGTCTCAAAGGGAAAATTGCTGTTCGATCAGATTACGGCAAAGGGCAAGGGGGACGCGGATATTGCTGTTAATCTTACAGGCGGTGTGCAAGATTTTATGCGTTACCTCTCTAAAGATCCGATTAATCTTGATGATGATATGAAGATGGATATTGATAAGGTTAAGGGCAACGCTGCACTTGATGTTTCGCTGAAATTTCCTGCTCGTAAAGATGTTGGAATTGATGAGTTTAAAATTGGGATTAACGGAAATCTTAGTGATATATTGCTGCCCGATGTTATTAAACAAATGGATTTAAGCGGAAAATCTTTAAGCTTTACCGTGGAAAATGGCTTGGCAAGTATCAAGGGTAGCGCAACGCTGGAAAACCGCCCGATGGATTTTGCGTGGGAGACCTTCATTAACAGTAAGGGTAAAGCCTATAAAGAAAAAATTGCCGCAAAAATTACAGCTGATCCAAATATCCGCAAGATGCTTGGCATTGATCTTAGTGATTTTATCGAAGGCTCACTTCCTGTTGATGTTAGTTATGTTTCTTACGTAGATGGAAGCTCAAAGGCTGATGTGATTATTGATGTTACGCCCGCACTGTTTTTTGTTGAGCCATTTGACTTTGTTAAGCCTACGGGGGAGGTCGCTAGTGCAAAGCTAATCGCACATTTGAAAAATGGTGATATACAAAAAATTACGGATTTAAGCGCAAAAGGCAAGGGGTTTAAGCTGTTTAAATCCGAGATATCGTTTAAGAATATTGGTGATGAAGCCCTTATTTCTAAAGGTGAGGTTAGTCACTTTATTTTGGGCGAAACCAAGGGTAAGCTTGAGTTTGTTTACGATGCAAAACGTAGCGTTAATATTATCCTTGATGCTGATTTCCTAGATGCACAGCCATTTATGGCTTCTAAGGATGATAATGGTGATTATGACGCGCCGCCTATGCGTGTTTCTGTAACGGCGACGCATATGCGAAGTGCGCCGAATGAAGTTATTCGTGATGCTAAATTATTCTTTGATATAGATAATCAAGGTCGTTTTAATCAGATGGAGATGAACGCCGTAGTCGGGCAGGGCGATTTGCGCGTTCGCTTTAAGCCTGATAAAGAGGGCAAGCGCACATTTCGCCTTAAGGCCGATGATGCGGGCGCGTTCTTGAAAGCTTTTCAGGTTTATAGCGATATACGCGGCGGCACTCTTGTAATATATGGAGAGCCAATGCGCGGGGTTTTTGATCGTAATTTGCGTGGTAAGGCGGAGATTTCCAATTTTAAGGTAGTTAACGCGCCGTTTTTGAGTAAGCTGCTTAGCATCCTTTCGCTTGGCGGAGTTGCGGAAGTTATGTCTGGTGATGGTCTTAATTTTGAAAAACTGGAAGCTGATTTTAACTGGCTTTTCCGTCGTGGTGGTAGTTTGCTTGTGTTGAAAAACGGGCGTACTTCGGGTAATTCTCTGGGGTTGCTTTTTGATGGTACGTTCGATAATCAAAAGCGTGAGGTTGATGTTTCAGGAACGATTGTGCCGATGTCTGCGCTTAACGAGGTTATTGGCGCTATCCCGATTATCGGTGATATCCTGACTGGTGGTTCTGGCGGAGTATTCGCCGCTACTTACTCGATCAAGGGCAAGTCTGACGACCCCGAGATATCGGTAAATCCTCTTTCCATATTAACCCCAGGGATTCTACGCCGCATTTTGTGGGAGTGATGTATAGTAGTTTAGGTTAATAATATAACAAAACCGTCATTACACGGTTTATCCGTGTAATCCGCGTGATTGCATGCATAAAGTATGCAATGACGAGGTGTTAGAGTTGGTTATCTATTTTAACGCATACCAACGGCAGATTTGTACAGCTCTAGCAGCTCATCCAATTCGCGGCGTTTTTCGCTGTCCATTTTACGCAAGGCAACAATTTTTCGAAGTGTTTTAACATCAAAGCCAACGCCTTTTGCCTCGGCATAAACCTCCTTAATGTCCTCCATAAGAGCGGCTTTTTCTTCTTCCAAACGCTCAACGCGCTCTAGGAATGATAAAAGACGTTGCCCCGCTACTCCGCCGACATCAGTTGCTCCTGATTCATCGTTATCCGAATTATTTGGCACAGGCAAAGATGTAACATTTTCAGTCATTTTAAAAACTCCTATAAATTTAGATTTAGATTAATTATAATATATCACTTAGCTTTAGTAGGTTTTATATTCCAGCTTTCGATCTCGATACCATGCTCATTAGTTGCCGTTCTACTACGCCCTATTTGAAATGTCAAAACAAACTCCTGAGTTATAGCCGAGCCTTTTTTAATCTCTAGATAATTCTTTGT
>JAMONE010000249.1 GCA_027066695.1 Micavibrio sp.
TAAACTTACAAAACTTGTGAGTAAAGCTGATGACGCTGCGATTGATGAGGCTTTGACGAAAATCGCTTCTATGCGCAAAACTAGCGAGCCTATAGAAGGTAAACGCGCCTCAAAAGCTGGTGATATTTTGGTTATTGATTTCAAAGGCCGCACGGCTGACGATAATGTTGAACATCCAGGTATGGCCGCGGAAGGTCACAGTCTCGAGCTTGGCAGTAATAGTTTTATTCCAGGTTTTGAAGATCAGTTAATTGGTAAAAAAGCTGATGATAAATTAGACGTTAAAGTTGCCTTCCCTGAAGAATATGGCGCGGCGGAACTTGCTGGTCGTGATGCAATATTCGAAGTAACAATCCACGAAATCCGTCAAAGCGTTGATGCAGTTATCAATGATGATTTCGCAAAAGATCTTGGCCTTGATGATCTTGAAGCATTACGCAAAGCCGTTGCAGACCAAACAAACCAAGAATTTGACGGACACTCCCGTTTGAAACTTAAGAAAGAACTATTGGATCAATTGGATGATGCTCATGAATTTGAAATACCACAAGGCATGAAAGAAATGGAGCTGCAAAACATTATGCAGCAAATTAATCTTGAGAATCAACAACGCGGCGTTAATGCTGAGATGAGCGATGAAGAAAAAGAAGAGCTAAGCGAAATTGCGGATCGCCGCGTACGCCTTGGTCTTGTATTATCAGAAATCGGTAAAGAAAATAATATCCAGATTTCTGATGCAGAAGTTCAAAAAGCTGTTATTACCGAAGCCCAAAAATATCCGGGTCAGGAAAAAGAAGTTTTTGATTACTTTGCAAAAAACCGTGACGCCCTCGAATCACTACGCGCACCTATCTATGAGGACAAAGTTGTTGATTTCATTCTTGAACTGGCAACAGTTACAGAAAAAGAAGTTAGCGCGCAAGAGCTTACAGCCGAAGAGGAAACCGAAGAAAAACCAAAGGCAAAGAAAAAACCAGCGGCAAAAAAGAAACCTGCTGCGAAAAAAGATGAGAAATCATCTGACGATAAGCCTAAAGCAAAAAAAGCTGCTCCTAAGAAAAAAACTTCTTAAAAGTATAAAAATAAAAAATTTATATAAAAATCTTGAACAAACCGTGGCTAGTTAGTACGGTTTGTTTTGACTCCAAAGCATGTCGCATGAGTCGTATTTGCCACCTAATAACAAAGTTGTAGAAAATATGTCTAATTTTAACCCACTTGATACCTATATGAACCATCTTGTCCCTACTGTTATTGAGCAGACAAACCGCGGAGAACGCGCGTTTGACATCTATTCACGACTATTGAAGGAGCGCATTATCTTTCTTACTGGCGAGGTTAACGACCATGTTTCTGCGTTGATATGTGCGCAGCTATTATTCTTGGAATCAGAAAACCCTAATAAAGAAATTTCTTTCTACATTAATTCCCCAGGCGGCGTTGTTACCGCGGGGCTTGCAATGTATGACACAATGCAATATATCCGCCCTAAAGTATCAACCGTATGTGTCGGGCAAGCCGCGTCTATGGGCTCTTTCTTGCTTATGGCGGGAGAGAAAGGCCTGCGCTATTCACTGCCAAATTCACGTATTATGATTCATCAGCCATCTGGCGGAGCGCGCGGGCAAGCAACAGACATTGAAATCCAAGCTAAAGAAATTTTGCGCCTGCGCCATAGCCTTAATCAAACATATGTTAAACATACGGGGCAAAAGCTAAAAACCGTAGAAGACGCCATGGATCGTGACAATTTCATGAGCGCACAAGAAGCAAAAGACTGGGGTTTAATTGACCATGTTGTAGAATCAAAGCCTACTCCCGATAAAAAAGATAAAGAAAGTAAGAAAAAGTAAATCTTTTCATGCTTAAAATAACTTAAATATGCTCTATAGAAACCTCTGCAAAAGCATAGTTTTCTATATATTTTCTATTTTACACACGCTGCGCTGCGGGTTACAGCAATGCTGTAACCATAGAACGCCCTTTAAAACAAGTTTTGCAGAGCATTCTATATTATGTTTTTTGGCATTATAGAGCATTTTTATATTGAAATTGCTTTCAAAACATAGCTTTTCACCGCATAATGAACATATCTATTGATATATAAGGACTTTAATTGAATGTTAGATGAAAACACATCCTATGCTGTTCTCCCATTAAGAGACATTGTTGTTTTTCCGCACATGATTGTACCGCTATTTGTTGGACGCGCAAAATCTATTCAGGCATTAGAGCATGTAATGCTTAATGATAAACAAGTGCTTTTGGTTACTCAAAAAACACCAACCGAAAATGATCCTAACCTAGAAGATCTTTACGACGTTGGAACAATAGGCACAATTTTGCAATTGCTAAAACTGCCTGACGGCACGGTTAAAGTCCTTGTTGAAGGCGGCGAGCGCGTGCGTCTTTCTAATCTAAATGATGATAAAGGCTATATGGAAGCCAACGTAGCTGAGATTATCGATACCTCAATTAAAGATGATGAGCTTAAAGCTTTAGCGCGCGCCGTCATGACGCAGTTTGAGCAATATGTTAAGCTAAACAAGAAAATCCCACCTGAAGTCATTGTTTCTATTAATCAAATAGAAGAACCTGCAAAAATGGTTGATACCGTTGCATCACACATGGCATTAAAACTAGATCAGAAACAGGGCTTGCTTGAACTGGAAACTACGAGTGAGCGTTTGGAGCGTATATACAGCTTTATGGAAGGCGAAATTGGGGTTTTGCAAGTTGAAAAGCGTGTACGCAGCCGTGTAAAACGCCAAATGGAAAAAACTCAGCGCGAATATTATTTAAATGAACAAATGAAGGCTATTCAAAAAGAATTAGGCGATGGAACAGACAGCCTCGATGAGCTTGGCGAGCTTCAAAAGAGAATAGACGACGCAAAAATGCCTAAGGACGTAACTGAACGCGCCAAAACGGAAATGAAAAAACTCCGCCAGATGAGCCCTATGTCCGCAGAGGCCACAGTCGTGCGCAATTATCTCGATTGGCTTTTGAATGTACCGTGGAAGAAACGCTCACGCGTGAAAAAAGATATTAAAATTGCCAAAGCAGTTTTGGATAAAGATCATTATGGCTTGGATAAAGTAAAAGAGCGCATATTGGAATATCTCGCAGTGCAGCAACGCACAGGCAAAGTGCGCGGTACTATACTTTGCCTTGCTGGCCCTCCGGGAGTTGGTAAAACATCGCTTGGAAAATCTATTGCCAGAGCAACTAACCGTAATTTTGTGCGCATGTCTTTGGGCGGCGTACGTGATGAAAGCGAGATTCGCGGACATAGACGCACCTATATCGGCGCAATGCCAGGAAAAGTCATTCAAGGCATGAAAAAAGCGAAAACAGTAAACCCCCTATTCCTTTTCGATGAAATTGATAAGCTCGGTTCTGACTGGCGCGGAGATCCTAGCTCTGCCCTACTGGAAGTTCTTGACCCTGAGCAAAATGAAAAATTTCAAGATCATTACCTTGAGCTAGACTATGATCTTTCAGATGTCATGTTTGTATGTACAGCTAATAATATTGCCAACATGCCGCGCCCGCTGCTTGATCGTATGGAGATCATCCGCATTTCAGGCTATACAGAAGATGAGAAACTCCAAATTGTTAAACGCCACTTATTGAAAAAGCAAATGAAGCTAGCAGGGCTTAAACGTGATGAGTTTAAGATCAGTGATGCCGCTATTCGTGAGCTTATCCGTTATTACACACGTGAGGCTGGCGTGCGCGGGTTAGAGCGTGAGCTTGCCAATCTATGCCGTAAATCAATAAAAGATATATTGATGAAAGGACGTAAAAGCGTATCAATCACTCCGCGCGGCATTGAAAAATATGCTGGTGTGCGCAAATGTCGTTATGGTGAAATTGAAGAAAACCACCGAATCGGCGTTGTTAATGGCTTGGCATACACAGAAAGCGGCGGCGATCTGCTCTCTATCGAGGCAGTCACTATGCCAGGTAAGGATTGCAAAGTTTCAACAACGGGAAATCTAAAAGATGTGATGAGGGAATCTATTACCGTTGCAGAAATGCTTACAAAATCACGTGCGGCGCAATATGGATTCGATTATGAAATACTTAAAGAAAAACAAATTCATGTTCATGTGCCAGAAGGCGCAACGCCAAAGGACGGGCCTTCGGCGGGTGCGGCTATGGTTACGGCGATTATTTCTGCATTATCTGGGATTGAAATTCACAAAGATATAGCCATGACAGGTGAGGTAAATTTACGCGGTAACGTTACAGCGATTGGCGGGCTAAAGGAAAAACTGCTTGCCGCCCTTAGAGGAGGCATTAAAAAGGTGCTAATTCCTAAGGATAATGAGAAGGATTTAGCTGATATCCCTAAAAATGTGCTTAAGGGACTCGAAATTATTCCTGTAAATACTATTGATGAAGTGCTTTCGCATGCACTTTTAGAGATGCCAACTCCACTAAATTCAGTGAAAACAGGCGAATTAGAGCAAATTTCTTCAAAAACTGCGGAAAATAAGGAAGAAATAGTGATTCACCATTGAGTCTTGCAAAAAAAATGGTTACAAAGGAATCATCTTAAATAATTGGAAACGCACAGTGACTATATGTTTTGTGTTTTTCATGAATTTGGGGGGCTATTTCAAAAATGGTTTTGAAATAGTATTGATTGAAAATTAACACTAAGGGAGTTTCCTAATGAACAAGCAAGATCTAGTATCAAAAGTGGCTGAATCAACTGAGATGTCTAAGCAAAAAGCAGCATCTGCTGTTGACGCAGTTATTGAAGCCATTAAAGGCAGCCTAAAGGGCGGCGAAGATGTTCGCCTTGTTGGTTTTGGTACATTTTCAGTATCAGACCGCGCTGCAACAACTGGCCGTAACCCACGCACTGGTGAGCCAATTCAAATTCCAGCTTCTAAACAGCCTAAATTCAAAGCTGGTAAAGAGCTTAAAGAAGCTGTAAACGGTAAAAAGAAATAATTTTACTGTTATAAAATTTTATTCGGCCGTTCAATTATATGCGGCCGAATTTTTTTGTAAAAATATTCAATATCTCCTTGCTTTTTGTTGTAAGAGACATTAAACATATCCCTTCGATTGGTCAGGGTGATTAGCTCAGCTGGGAGAGCATCTCGTTTACACCGAGAGGGTCGGCGGTTCGATCCCGTCATCACCCACCAATCGACCATTTTCCTACATTCATTGACATTCATTTGTGAGCGTGTAATCATTAGCTACTAACGCTTTTGATTTTATTGCTGTGTTTTACCGTTCGCTATTATTCGGGGGCAACCAGATTAATTAAGAAGCATTTAAATCTCCAAAGTTGCCTAAGAAAGTATAGCAGATATTAAATTTTTTAAACAGGTTCTGATAGCGTTTAACTATGGCTCAGCAGCTCAATGTATTATAATAGTGCTCTAAAAATTGGGGTGTACGTTTTGAATTTTTGTTTTTAGCTTAAGGCATGTTAATTTTATATCAACTGATTATATGATTTATCTTAAAACTGAAGTACAATCCTTGTTATGAATGAAAAAGAAAATAGACGACCACTTAAAGCCCGCAGTTGGGCAATCATGAAGAAAACGGCGCAGTGGATTAGCAAGAAGGATATAACGCCCAATCAAATATCGATTGCGAGCATTGTTTTTTCAGGTCTCGCTGGCCTTTTCTTTCTATTATTCCCGATTGCTGGTTCTACCCTGTGGTTTTATGCGTTGTTGATCCTGCTTTGTTTTGTAGGACGCGCGTTTTGTAATATTCTTGATGGGTTGGTTGCTGTTGAAGGTGGCAAGGCGACTGCTTCGGGTGAGTTGTTTAATGACATTCCTGATCGTATTTCAGATGCCCTTATCATTGTTAGCGCAGGTTACGCGGCAGGTATACCAACATTAGGGTGGTTGGCTGCCTTATTAGCCGTTATGACCGCCTATACCCGAACTCTTGGGAGGGGTTTAGGCGCACCCACTGACTTTCAAGGACCAATGTCAAAACTCCCCCGCATGTTGATTATTTCTGCTGCTTGCTTTTTAACGCCTATTGAGGTCATGATTTGGCAGACAGGATACGCCCTCGCTCTGTCTTTGATAGTTATATCTATTGGTTGCGTTATCACAATCTGGAAGAGAGCAAAAAGCGCTTATGACTATTTAGAAGGAAATTCCGATGCCTGATTTCTCTTTATCAAACCCTGTTCATGCAAGCATTGTGGCTATCTTTGGCCTTCTTTTTGCTTCAAGCATCATTGTTTTCTTTATCAGACGTAAGGATGAAAAAGACGAACATAAAGAGTTAGCTGACAGGGTAAAAAGCTGGTGGTTCATGATTGCTATTTTCTCTACGGCAATACTAACCCCCCCCATTGTCTCCGTTGTCTTTTTTTGCCTTATCAGCTTCTTGGCCTTTAAAGAATTCATTTCAATTATCCCGTTAAGACGCGCAGACCGCCGTGTTTTATTTTGGGCGTATCTCACCATCCCAATTCAATATGCATTGGTTTATATGGGTTGGTACGGATTGTTCATTATATTTATCCCTGTTTGGGTGTTTTTCTTACTGCCTTTTCGCTTGATAATATCAGGCCAAACAGACGGCTTTCTAAAATCTATAACAGCCATTAGTTGGGGGCTTATGATTACGGTCTTTGCCATTTCCCATGCAGCGATGCTTATGAAATTTCCAGCGACAGAAGCGAACATTGCAGGCGGTCTCGGGCTGATTGTGTTTATGGTAATTCTTAATCAAGGTAACGATGTTGCGCAGTATGTTTGGGGCAAGCTTTTTGGGAAACATAAGATTGTACCAAAAGTTAGCCCTAAGAAAACGTGGGAAGGTTTCCTTGGCGGCGTTCTAACAACAATGATTGCTGCTGCTATTTTTGCACCATTCCTTACACCCTTTAGCTTCGTGTTTTCTCTTTTGGCTGGGTTGATGATTGCATGCGCCGGGTTTATCGGAGATGTAACATTTTCAGCTCTCAAAAGAGATTTAAAAATCAAAGATGCGGGAAGCCTGATACCCGGTCATGGCGGCATTCTTGATCGTATAGATTCATTAAGCCTAACAGCGCCATTGTTCTTCCATTTGGTGCGATTCTTCTACTATTAAGGGGTTAAGGCAATGAATATTTTAAGACTTATTTTTTATGCGCTATTGGTTCGTCCATTTATAATTGTTTTTCTTGGTTTGAACACACGTAATTTAGACCGTCTAAAAGTTCATGATGGTGCTCATTTGGTTGCTGCAAATCACAACTCTCACCTCGATGCTATGGTTTTGATGAGCTTGTTTAAGCTCGAAGATATGAACAAGGTAAAGCTTGTTGCTGCCAAGGATTACTTTTGCCGAAATGCACTCTCAACATGGTTTTCTCTGAATATCATTGGTATTATTCCTATTGACCGTAAGGGCGAGAACGGCGATCCATTAGCACCAGTTATACAAGCTTTAGAAGAGGGCTATCTGGTTGTTATCTTCCCCGAAGGCAGCAGAGGAGAACCAGAGAAACGCAAGCCTTTGAAGTACGGGATAACCAAAATTTTAGAAGCAAAACCAGAGATTAAAATTACGCCCGTTTTCATGCACGGCCTTGGTAAATCATTGCCTCGTGGTGAAGGTCTATTTGTCCCTTTTATTTGTGAAATCAATGTTGGTGAGGAGCTATCGTGGGCAGGAGATCGTTCTCAATTGGTATCATCTCTTGAAGCCACGTTTGATTCGTTGAAACAAGAAATGGAGCCCAAGGAATGGCTTTAAAGACAAGAGTTATTTCTTTTGTTTGGGGGCTCTCGGAAGCCACATTTTTCTTTTTTGTGCCTGATATTTGGTTGACGCGAATAGCAATCACTGACTTTAAAGAAGCCGTGGTAAATGCATTTATTGCTCTGCTTGGTGCGTTGATAGGCGGTGCTTTGCTTTATGTTTTAGGCAATATGCTCTTTGAGAGCGTTAAACAATTTTTGGATTATATTCCAGCCATATCAAAAAGCATGGTTAATAAAGTTGGTGTTCAAATGCAAGAAACTAGCCCTGTTAAAGCAATCATTCAAGCTGGCTTTACGGGGTTGCCATTCAAAATATACGCAGTATGGTCAGGCCATTTAGCTATCTCCTTACCTGTTTTTCTTTTGGTAAGTGCGGTTGCTCGTATTGGACGATTCCTGTCTCTTATTTTCGTGGTCTATGGAATGAAGAGTGCACTAAGGTCGCGTATGAGTGCGAAGAACCTACTTTGGCTTCATGTTATTTTTTGGGTGCTGTTTTATTGCTATTACTTCTACAAGGTGCAATTTTAATGTTTAAAATAATAATAAGGGGTAGTCTCAACTACCAAGTGCAACACCATCTGATTAAGTTATGTTTTCCAACATATCATAATAGACCTCTTTTGGAGTAGCAAAATCAAAAATTTTTTTAATCTAGTGTTAATTCACTCAGCAATTTCATTGATCTCATCTTGAGAAACCCTTGATAAATCAGTATCTTTTGGCAAATATTCTCGTATTACTCTTTCATTATGCTCGTTTCAAAACTGGCTATATTCAAATAATCTTGAACGCTTAAGTTTTCTGCGCGGAGTGTTGGCTTTATTCCTAAAGCCTTTATTGCGGGCATGTAAGTTTTCAAGCTTTGGCGTATCATTTTGCGGCGTTGGTTAAATGCGGCGGCGGTGACGCGCTCTATATCGGCGAAGTCTGGCATTTCCTCATCTAATATTTTTGGCGTGAAATGCACAACTGCGGACATGACTTTTGGTGGCGGAGTAAAGGCAGAAGGCGGCAAATCATAGATTTTAACTACCTGACACAGCCACTGTGTAATAATTGCCAAACGCCCGTAAGCTTTCGTGTTTGGAGCGGCTGTAATCCTGTCTGCTACTTCCTTTTGGAACATTAGCGTCATTGATTTATATGATTGATTATCGTTTCTTATTTGCTTTAACCAACTAATTAGTAACGGCGTTGCAATGTTATATGGCAGATTGGCTACAATAACGCGCGGAGCGTCCGCAAGCTCGGTTAAATCAGTTTTCAGTGCATCTTGCTGTAATATGGTTAAATCACCTTGCGATGCATCACATAAGCTTTGTAATGCCAAAACTGCGCGTTTATCAAACTCTATTGCATAAAGATTTACTGCTGAAGTTTTAAGTATGGAGCGTGTTAAGCCACCCGGGCCTGGGCCGATTTCAAATGCGTTGACATCGCGCCAATCATCGCCATCGCGCATAACTGCTTCACGTACAATTTTGTCGGTAATATTCATATCAAGCAGAAAATTCTGCCCCAATGATTTCTTAGCGTTAAGGTCATGATTCGAAATAATATCACGTAGCGGCGCTAAACTATCTATCGCGGCTTTACGCTCGTTCATATGCTCATTCATATACGAACATCAATAAAAGAGGTTGCCTTTAAATCCATAAGATAACGGTTTTGTAGTTTTTCAAGCCGCTCTGCGCCGATATTATAATAAATTTGATCACGTGAAGGCATGGTATCCTCACTAAGAATTCGCGTGTCTCTTAGGAATAAAATATGATAGCCAATCAAAGTTTTTATAGGCTTTGACACTTGATTTTTCTTTATTGATTTAAGACCTTTTAATATCTCTTTTGAGATTTGCACTTCGTGAAGCCACCCTTTATCGCCGCCATTTATTGATCCTGCCGATTTAGAAAATTGCTGCGCGAGTTTAAAGAAGCTGGCCTTGCCACTTTTGACCTCTCTTACAAGACGATTGGCAAGTTGCCTAACTTGCTTTTCTTGTTTAGCATCATTAACAGGTAGAAATATCTCTGCGGCTAAATATTCTTTAGTGCCAAGTTTGGCCATTGTACGATCATATACATCATTAACATCGCGCTCTGATATAATGATTTTTGGGCGAAGGCGTTTTTGCACAACTTTAGACCAAGCAATTTGTGCTTCTATTTGTGCGTACATAGTTGTGATATCTATGCCGCTTTTTTGTAACTCTGCCTTAAATTTATCGGCAGTCATGCTGTTTTGAGCTGCAATTTTTGCAAAGCCTGATGTGATTTCTGCCTGTGTTACTTCTCGATTTAGATTGCGCGCTTCTTGAAGCATAATTTTTTCATTAATAAGTGCGCCAATAACTTGTGGCTGAATTTTTGCGCGAATATCACTGTTATTTGGTAATCCTGAAGAGATCATGATTAGGCGCATTCTTTTGTTAAAGTCACGCGCCGAAATTGCATCGTCATTAACTACTGCTATAATTTCCTGAACAGTGGCTATAGCTGGCTTGGTAAAATTCCCCATACATAAAAGCAAGGCAAATAATGTAAATGCACGAATATATAAATTCATTTTTTATTCCTTAAAATAGATTACCGTTACGCTAAATGCCCACCGGATTTATAATGCTTTAGATATTTTGGTAAAATCAAATCTAATGATTTCGGCTTAATGCCGTATAATTGTATGTCAAGCGCACCATCACTAACAATATTATCACTCTTTAAACTCTCAACCTGATCGCGCGTTAAAGGAGGTTTTGGTAAAAAGCTCAAAAAGCACGCCTCTATTTTAGCAACCCAATAAGGTATATTAACTAACTTGCGTTTGCGGCCTGTATATTTAAACAGCTTTTCATATATTTCTTTGAATGTAACTATTTCAGGGCCGCCAAGTTGATATATTTTCCCCAGATATTTATCATCATTGGATGTTAAGGCTTTTAATGTAACCTCGCTAACATCACCAACATAAATTGGTTGGAACTTAGTGTTTCCTCCACCGATAAGCGGTAAAAACGGGGTGAAACGTGCCATTTCTGCGAACATATTAAAGAATTTATCATCCTCACCAAATATAACGCTAGGGCGAAGAATAGTCGCATTAGGGTAGTTTGTTAGAATTGCGCTCTCACCTTCTAGTTTTGTTTTGGCATATTTTGACGTTGATTTATCGCAGCCAAGCGCGGAAATATGAACAAAGCGTTGTACCGCCTCATCAGAGCAAGCTTTTGCAATCATTGCGGGGATATCAATATGGGCGCGAGCAAATTTAGAGTGTTTTCTTTTTTCGAATAAAATACCGATACAATTCACAACAAAATCAGAGCCTTTAACAGCGTTGCGTACGCTGCATGGATCAGAGTAATTACATTGCACAGGAACAATTTGCCCGATTTCGCCGCAGGGCTTCAAAAAATATGCACTTTCAGGAATGCGTGTTGCAACTTTTACGGTAATGCCACGATTGGCAAGCTCTTTAACAATTTGCTTACCTAAAAAGCCAGTGCCGCCAAAAATAGTTGCAATTTTTTCTCTATTCACCATAAAATTTATCCGTATATTTATTTAGCTTATTGGTTATATTAAATATATAATTACAATACAGATATTTAATAAAGGATCAAACATCTATGATAAGAAATATTTTTGTTATTGCTCTTATATTGATTGCTTCTGCATCATCTGCAAAAAGCCAGCCACTGATTGTGGTTGAGCTTTTTACATCCAGCGTATGTCCTGCTTGCCCGCCAGCTGATCGCAAATTATTAGAGCTATCGCAAAAAGAGAATATCATAACCCTTGGTTGCCATGTATCATATATGAACAGCCCGCCTGCATTTGATAAATTATCACAGGAATTTTGTGATATTCGCCAGCATGGTTATGTTGGATTAACCGAAGAAAAACGCATTTATACGCCGCAAATGATTGTTAATGGCAAGCATTTGTTTATAGGTTCAAATGATGCAAAATTAGAGTCTGCATTAAAAAGTGCCGAAAATGAATCGGTTCAATTGATTCAAATGGAAGTCAAAAATGATGGCGTAATATATTTTTCCCTGCCTAGCACCGAATACGGATCGTATCGTTTATGGGCGTTTGGTTATAAAAACCAAGGAGAAACAAGCGTTTATGCAAGGCCAGCTATAAGCTATAATAATTTAGGTGCATGGCAAGGTTTTGCAACTACCCAGAGCTTCCAAAAACCAGATGTACCTATTGACGGCATAATAATAATAGCGCAAGAAAATGGATATGAGGGGATCATTGCGGCGGGGGAGTTGAAATTCTAGGCATTTTATTTTTCAATAAAGTTGATGTAGTGAATAAGGGGGGTACATAACACAACAATAAAATCTAAAGCGTTACTATAGCTAAGCCATAAACTCGTTTCGCAATTAGGATAAACAAAAGTTTTCCTGCGCAGCTTTTAATGTGTCTGATTTATTATCGAACCTACACGACTCACGTATTTTTAGGGCTGGTTTTTAACGTATCTTTTTGCCGATCATTTTCGTATGCCAAAGCGCGAGATTCGCCTCACTGAAGAAGAAAACGATCTGCTCTATCTCATGATGGATTGGACTGAGCGTCCGATTTGATGGTTTTAGGCAATTTAGGCTACCGTTGGAACGGGTTTTGAAATCCCGATAAAGAAACCCAAAAAGAAAGAGTTATCGAAAGAAAATAAGCGTTATAATCGTTGGCATTCTGGGCTTCACATTGGCGTAGAATACGCGATCGGCCACATGAAAAAATTCAAGCTTTTTGCCGATATTCACCGTAATAACGGCCTGCAAAACATGATTGTGAAGAATGTTGGAGCTTTGGCAAATATCAATTTAAAAACAGTCTAAAAAATTAATAGTAAAAATAAATGCAGCCGTTTAATTAGCTGTTATTGTGAATCGTGTCTATGTAATATTGTTTATTTATTTTTATGCTTTCTGGATTCCAGCGCAGACTCCCTACTGTCCAGTAGGGATTTAAATTATACGTCGAAAAATAGGTTAAAGTCCCCTTCGGGATAACTTTGGCTCTTGTCCCCGAAGGGGGAAGACCTTACGGCCAAGCTTTATTAAAATAAGAATGAGCTTAAAAGATTCGGCAACGAACTACTCTCCCACGCCTTAAGGGCGCACTTACCATCGTCGCAAAGAGGTTTCACGGCTCTGTTTGGGATGGAATCAGGCTTGTCTCGCTGTAATCGCTCAAACTTTATGTATGTGGCTCTGGTTTTTCGTCCGCAAGATCACTTACAATAATAGGGACATGACCTGCTTCGGATAGATCTTTATTTAACGCAGCTATACACTGTGCTTTATATCCCTTAATAGAACAGTTAACTTTAGGATGACCTTGCAGCTCTTTCTCTAGTATCTTTAGCGCAATGCACCCAGCTTCAGACAATTCAATGCTTGAAACATTACCTTCTACATCAAAAAACACGCCTGTTTGCACATGATCTCCTGCCACATGCTCAGTAAAATTATAATGAACACCATTTACACCGTGAATCGTTCCATCATCAATAGCCGCCTGAGGTATTGCTCTGAATGCTTCTTCCCAAAACCCATAACCTGCAACTGTAGAAGAAGCCCTAAAACCACGCTCTTTATCAACATTAGTTGTACCCTCTGATAACTTAATCAAACGCGAGTAAAGGTTAATCCTCTCCTTTTCTTCGGACGGCAAAGCCTCTAAAGCTCTGTTAAAACTGACATTATTGATATGTTCTGATGCTGCAAATTCATTAAAGTTCATAACGTGTCCTTTTGCATAAAAAATTAACAGTATATTAAAAAGGAAAATTACGCAAGGTAATTATGACACATAAAAGAACCGCCAAAAAGGCGGGTGATTTAAGTATAATACGTCGAAAAATAGGTTAAAGTCCCCTTCGGGATAATTTTGGCTAAGACCTTACGGTCAAGCCTCATTAAAATAAGAATGAGCTTAAAAGATTCGGCAACGAACTACTCTCCCACGCCTTAAGACGCAGTACCATCGTCGCAAAGAGGTTTCACGGTTGAGTTCGGGATGGGATCAGGTGTTTCACTCTCGCTATAATCACCGAATCATTTAAACTCATTCTCTTCCAAAAAAATTGCAGGTATTCTTAATATATAGCAAAAATCTAATCAATTAATAAACAGCTAACTTATCGCTGCGCGTTATGTTTAGTAATATCCGAAGATAAAACCAAACGACATGATTTAAATTCAAGCCAATCGAGCAATTAGTACTGGTTAGCTTCACTCGTTACCGAGCTTCCACATCCAGCCTATCAACGTGGTGGTCTTCCACGGCTCTGATAGGGAGTCCTAGTATTGAAGGGGGCTTCCCGCTTAGATGCTTTCAGCGGTTATCCTGTCCGAATATAGCTACTCTGCTATGCTCCTGGCGGAACAACAGATACACCAGAGATTCGTCCACCCCGGTCCTCTCGTACTAAGGGCAGCTCTTCTCAAGACTCCAACTCTCACGGCAGATAGGGACCGAACTGTCTCACGACGTTCTGAACCCAGCTCACGTACCTCTTTAAATGGCGAACAGCCATACCCTTGGGACCTGCTACAGCCCCAGGATGAGATGAGCCGACATCGAGGTGCCAAACAGCGCCGTCGCTGTGAGCGCTTGGGCGCTATCAGCCTGTTATCCCTAGAGTACCTTTTATCCGTTGAGCGATGGCCCTTCCATGCGGAACCACCGGATCACTATGACCTGGTTTCCCAACTGTTCGACTTGTCAGTCTCACAGTAAGGCGAGCTTATGCCATTGCACTCGATGGACGATTTCCGACCGTCCTGAGCTCACCATCGCGCGCCTCCGTTACAATTTAGGAGGCGACCGCCCCAGTCAAACTACCCACCACGCAGGGTCCTAGATCCAGATAATGGATCGTAGTTAGACAACACAAAAGCAAAGGGCGGTATTTCACTTGTCGACTCCACCAAAACTAGCGTCTTGGTTTCAAAGTCTTCCGCCTATGCTACACGTTACAGTCATATTGTCACTGCGAAGCTATAGTAAAGGTTCATAGGGTCTTTCCGTCTAACCGCGAGTACGAGGCATCTTAACCTCGAATTCAATTTCACTGAGTCTGCCCTGGAGACAGTGGGGAAGTCGTTACGCCATTCGTGCAGGTCGGAACTTACCCGACAAGGAATTTCGCTACCTTAGGACCGTTATAGTTACGGCCGCCGTTTACCGGGGCTTCAATTCAGAGCTTGCACTCCTCCTCTTAACCTTCCGGCACCGGGCAGGCGTCAGACCCTATACGTCGTCTTACGACTTCGCAGAGCCCTGTGTTTTTGATAAACAGTCGCCACCCCCTATTTTGTGCCCCCTGCAAAGAGTTGCCTCGATGCAGGGCTTGCTTCTCCCGAAGTTACGCAAGCATTTTGCCGAGTTCCTTCAGGACAGTTCTCTCAAGCGCCTTGGTATTCTCTACCATCCCACCTGTGTCGGTTTGGGGTACGGTCTAATGTGGAGGCTATTTCCTGGAACGATTTCATCGCCCCTCCAATCCAATAAGGAGGAACAATTTACATCATCCGTCACATTTCCACTGGCCCACGAATATTAACGTGGTTCCCATCGACTACGCATTTCTGCCTCGCCTTAGGGGCCGGCTGACCCTGCTCAGATTAACTTTAAGCAGGAAACCTTGGGATTTCGGCGTGAGTGTTTCTCACACTCATCTCGTTACTCATGTCAGCATTCTCACTTCTGATACCTCCAGCTAACCTCACGGCTAACCTTCACAGGCTTACAGAATGCTCCGCTACCACACATATAAATATGTGTCCTAAGCTTCGGTACGTAATTTTAGACCCGATACATCTTCGCCGCCAAAAGTCTTATTTAGACCAGTGAGCTATTACGCTATCTTTAAAAGATGGCTGCTTCTAAGCCAACTTCCTGGTTGTCATGGACTTTCGACTTGCTTTTCCACTTAATTACGATTTTGGGACCTTAGCTGTAGGTCTGGGCTGTTACCCTTTCGACTATGGACCTTATCACCCATAGTCTGTCTGCCAGATATTACTCACCGGTATTCGGAGTTTGGTTAGGTTTGGTAAAGCTCGCGCTCCCCTAGCCCATCCAGTGCTCTACCCCCGGTGGTATTCGTCTGACGCTCTACCTAAATAGATTTCGCGGAGAACCAGCTATTACCCGGTTTGATTGGCCTTTCACCCCTAGTCACAGGTCATCACCGCATATTGCAACATACGTGTGTTCGGTCCTCCAGTACATGTTACTGTACCTTCAACCTGCCCATAACTAGATCACCGGGTTTCGGGTGTAATCCAACATACTATGCGCCCATTTAAGACTCGCTTTCGCTACGCCTGCGCCTAACGGCTTAAGCTCGCATGATAGACTAACTCGCTGACCCATTATACAAAAGGTACGCTGTCACAGCTTAATGCTGCTCCAACTGCTTGTAGGCATCCGGTTTCAGGTCTATTTCACTCCCCTTATCGGGGTTCTTTTCACCTTTCCCTCACGGTACTTGTTCACTATCGGTCAATTAGGAGTACTTAGCCTTGGAGGATGGTCCCCCCATGTTCAAACAGAATTTCACGTGTTCCGTCTTACTCAAGGACTAGTTTCATTTTTACGCATACAGGGCTATCACCTACTTTGGCGTGGCTTTCCATCCACTTCTGCTTATTAAAAACTAGCCACTGGGCTAGTCCGCGTTCGCTCGCCACTACTAACGGAGTCTCGGTTGATTTCCTTTCCTCAGGGTACTGAGATGTTTCACTTCCCCTGGTTTGCTTCTTACACCTATGTATTCAGTGCAAGATATCTCATAAAGAGATGGGTTTCCCCATTCGGAGATCTGTGGGTATAACGGGTGTTGACACCTTACCACAGCTTATCGCAGCCTGCCACGTCCTTCATCGCCTCTAATTGCCAAGGCATTCACCAGATGCCCTTCAAAACGCTTGAATTTAAATCACGCGCAGGGATAAATCCACTGCGTTTTTAATTCAAAAACGCGAAATTTTTCGCGAGCAACAGTCGTTGCTTTGGAGTAAACCAAAACCGCGACTGCGGTTCGTGGCAAATGCCACGCTTTTAAAACTAAAGTCGTTCATTAATAATTGTTGTAAGTTCTTGAGGCTTACAACGTTCTCAGATTTTGTTAGACATTAAGTCATGTTTGATAAATCAAACATGATAATTTATTTAGTCAATTTATATATACAATAATGCCTAAGCACTACTCCATATAAAAAACTAACTAAACCTACAAATATAATAATTTATTTTTGGAGATTTCATAATTTGCTAATAGTTATTCAACGCACTGACAATAAATTGTCAGTATTTTGCTATTAACACCTTATGATGTCATTTCTTTAACCTATTTACGATGTATAAGAACTTCTGGAAAAAACCAGAAATAAACTGCTAAATAGCAACTTATTTCTAACTTCTTGCGAAAGTAATTCGTTATGGATACTGGTGGACCCTAGCGGGATCGAACCGCTGACCTCCTGAATGCAAATCAGGCGCTCTCCCAGCTGAGCTAAGGGCCCTTTTTAAAATCAAGAGCGTGAAATTTTTCACGAGCCATAGTCACGGCTTTACTACAAATCCAGCACCGAACTTTTGCACTACAACCACCTTCAATACAGTGAAAATGGTGGGCCCGGCGAGACTTGAACTTGCGACCTCACGCTTATCAAGCGTGCGCTCTAACCAACTGAGCTACGAGCCCTCTTAAAACTAAGAGCGCGAAATTTTTCGCGAGCAACAGTCGTTGCTTTAATAAATTAGATACATAAAATATATACGCATCCAATAACGTACGCAGGAAAGAAGAGATATGCAGACAACAGCATCTGAATTATTAATTCAAGAGCATCGCATTTGCGACGAGCAACAGCCGTTACTTTGATCAGAGACCAAAAACGCGACTGCGTTTCGCGGAAAATTCCGCGCTTTTAAACTAAAAACTACACCAAGTAGCATCCTTAGAAAGGAGGTGATCCAGCCGCAGGTTCCCCTACGGCTACCTTGTTACGACTTCGTCCCAGTCGCTGATCCTACCGTGGTCCGCTGCCTCCTAAAAGGTTAGCACACGGCCTTCGGGTAGAACCAACTCCCATGACGTGACGGGCGGTGTGTACAAGACCCGGGAACGTATTCACCGTGACATGCTGATGCACGATTACTAGCGATTCCAACTTCATGCTCTCGAGTTGCAGAGAACAATCCGAACTGAGATAACGTTTGGAGATTAGCTCCTCCTCGCGGAGTGGCTGCCCATTGTCGTTACCATTGTAGCACGTTTGTAGCCCCACACGTAAGGGCCATGATGACTTGACGTCGTCCCCGCCTTCCTCCGGCTTGTCACCGGCAGTCTCGCATGAGTTCCCAGCATAACCTGATGGCAACATACGATAAGGGTTGCGCTCGTTGCAGGACTTAACCTAACATCTCACGACACGAGCTGACGACAGCCATGCAGCACCTATTCACTCCCCGGCCGAACCGAAAGCGATCATCTCTGAAAGCCCCAAGAGGATAGTTAAGTGTGGGTAAGGTTCTTCGCGTTGCTTCGAATTAAACAACATGCTCCACCGCTTGTGCGGGTCCCCGTCAATTCCTTTGAGTTTTAATCTTGCGACCGTACTCCCCAGGCGGTATGCTTAATGGTTTCCCTGCGTCACTGAAGACTTAAGCCTCCAACAACTAGCATACATCGTTTACGGCGTGGACTACCAGGGTATCTAATCCTGTTTGCTCCCCACGCTTTCGTACATGAGCGTCAATACCGGTCCAGTTAAGCGCCTACGCCACTGGTATTCCTCCTAATATCTGCGAATTTCACCTCTACACTAGGAATTCTCTTAACCTCTACCGGATTCTAGATATGAAGTTTCAAAAGCAGTTCCAGGGTTGAGCCCTGGGATTTCACTTCTGACTTTCATATCCGCCTGCGCACGCTTTAAGCCCAGTTATTCCGAACAACGCTTGCCCCATTCGTATTACCGCGGCTGCTGGCACGAATTTAGCCGGGGCTTCTTCTATAGCTACCGTCATAATCTTCACTATTGAAAGTACTTTACAACCCTAAGGCCTTCTTCATACACGCGGCATGGCTGCATCAGGGTTTCCCCCATTGTGCAATATTCCTCACTGCTGCCTCCCGTAGGAGTCTGGACCGTGTCTCAGTTCCAGTGTGGCTGATCGTCCTCTCAGACCAGCTAATGATCGTAGCCTTGGTGAGCCATTACCTCACCAACAAGCTAATCATGCGCGGGCTGATCTTCTGGCGATAAATCTTTGATCCGAAGATATTATAAGGTATTAGTATTCGTTTCCAAATATTATTCCTTACCAGAAGGTACATTCCCACGTGTTCCGCACCCGTGCGCCACTATCCCCGAAGGGACCGTTCGACTTGCATGTGTTAGGCCTGCCGCCAGCGTTCGTTCTGAGCCAGGATCAAACTCTTAAGTTTAGATCCATCAAAATGCTCAAAAAAGAAATTTTTTGGTTTTTTGAAGTATAATATTTTTCAAAAAGACCTGCTTGCTTGCGATGCAACATCTTTAAAAGACATTACATTTTGCTGTTTGTGATTTAATAATTAAGCGACCCGACTGGGTTGCCATGGCAAATGCCACGCTTTTTAACTAAAAAACCACGGTTTGGCGATCGCGCCCCTCGAATTTCGTACAAGTACGAAGGATCAAAAGGTGATCGCCGTGCGTCATAGAAGATACACATTAAACACCAACAACACGATGTGTTGCTTGGCATCTTACCAAAAACCACCGAAGTGATTAATAGTGGCAAACAGTCTTTTCTTGTTAATGCACCCAATGCATTTACAAACACTGCCGCCTGCGTATCTCTTCTTTCCTATTCACGATGTACAAGAACTGCGCCAGTCAAAATAAAACTTTCGTAAAACTTGACTTGCAAATAACCGAATAAATCCAGTCACTCAATTTTTTGATTGATGTTGCATATAAACATAAGCTTAACTGCTTGTCAATCTAAAACTTAAATAAAAAGACTAAAAAAATCTTCTTATTCAAACCCTTAAAGGCTTCAGCTTTAAGTTCTTTTTTACGAAGCGTGGATGGGCTTTATACTTCCCTAATTCATTGCTGTCAAATCTTATTTTAAAATAATTTCTTTTCAGCATTTTCGTCTCATTTTGAACAACATCTCCTCAAGGCGTGAGGGGGGTTATACGTACATCCCACTCACCTGTCAAACATATAATTCACTTTTATTAAAGTTTTTTTAACCATCGCAAAAACATCAATGTTTTCATGACTTTCAGCTCATAAAAAAATACTACATAAATATACCACCTTGTACACCCCCTCGATTCGCGCTACAAAATAATACGTATCAGGAGAAAAAATATTTCAGTTACACTCATATTACTTAAGATTATTGGCGCAGTAGCATTACTCCTTTGGGGCACACGCATGCTAAAGCTTGGCTTTACTCGCGCCTACGCCACTTCACTACAAAAAATTATCGCGACAAACACCAGTAATCGCATCAAAGCATTCTTCGCAGGAATGGGCGTTACGGCTATATTACAAAGCTCCACAGCCACTGCTATGATATGTGCGTCATTTGCATCAAAGAAGATGATAGGCACGACTGCTGCGCTTGCTGTCATTATCGGCGCGGATGTCAGCACAACCCTTGTTGCGCAAATACTAACCTTCGACCTGTCATGGCTTATGCCTATACTTATAGTGACTGGCGTTGCAATGCACCACCGTTACGAGCATGGCGGGCGCAAACGCCATATAGCCCGCGCCCTTATAGGTCTCGGCCTTATTTTACTTTCTTTAAGCATAATAAAAGAAAGCGCCCTTCCATTAGGTCAATCCGAAACCCTGCCCCTTATATTAAAACCACTGGAAAACGAGCCTATACTTGCCTTGCTTGTTGCTGGACTTCTTACTTGGATGCTGCATTCATCACTGGCCGCTGTCCTTATAATAGCGTCTTTTGCCTCCAGCGGATTAATCAACATGCATTTGGGACTATTGCTGGTTTTGGGCGCGAATCTCGGCGGAGCGATAATCCCCTACGCTATGACATTTAAGATGAACGCCCGCGCAAAGCGCATAACAACGGGCAATTTAATAATGCGCATTTCTTGCGTGTTAATAGTGTTGCCCTTCATCGACTTATTTATAAATGCATTTAGCACAATCGGCGCGGCGCAAAGCCGTGAAATCATTCACTTTCATACGTTATTCAATGTCTTTCTTGCATGTATGTTTCTGCCTTTAATAACCCCTCTATCAAAATTATGCAAAAGGCTTGTTCCACATAAAGAAGAAGATATAAAAGAAGAGGAAAAGCCACTCTACCTTGATGAAACAGCCCTCGAATCACCAACCATTGCCTTAGCAGGCGCGGCGCGTGAGACCTTGCGCGTTGCCAAAATAGTAGAAGATATGTTCACCGATTCGATGACCGCTCTTAAAAACGAAGACACTACCATCGTAAAACAAATAATCGCCGCCGATGACACCGTCGATAAGCTACATACCGAGATAAAGCTCTACCTTACCCGCGTAAATGAAGAAGCACTCGACCCCAAAGAATCGGATCGTTTCGTGCAAATATTATCATTTTCAACCAATCTCGAGCATATCGGCGATATCATAGAAAAAAGCCTTATTGAGCTGATTACATCTAAAATCGAACGAAAAAATCGATTCTCGAAAGAAGGGTTTAAAGAAATTCAGGATTTCCACCAAACCATCCTTAAAAACATGAAAATTGCACAAGCTATCTTTATGTCCGAAGATCCTAAACTAGCGCAGCAACTCGTCGAGGGCAAAGCCAGCGTGCGCAAAGCCGCACTTAAAAGCTCGGCCAGACATTTCCAAAGACTGCGTGAGGGCGTGCCAGAAACGCAAGATACAAGCTCGCTCCACACAGATATTATCCGCGATTACAAACGCATCAACAGCTATATCACAAGCGTGGCCTACTCTATATTAGATAACGCACAGACACATAAGGATGAGCGTAAAGGTGAAGAGGGTTAAAATATAATTGTGGGTTATTATGTAAGAGCATTTCACAATCTTGCATAAAAACTATAACATTACCTACAATTGTATTTTTTCTCGGGATGCTTATGCCCAAATTTTGCCTGCTATTTTTAATTACCTTATATATAACCACCTTGCCGATTAACATTGCGCAAGCCGAGAAGCTATCGCCATCTTCTCCGTGGAGTAAGAGCCAATACATCGCGCCGACACCGCCCATTACACCAGTCGCGCCAATC
>JAMONE010000250.1 GCA_027066695.1 Micavibrio sp.
CTATGTAGCCGCTGATATTGAAGTCCTTGAAGGGCTAGAGCCTGTCCGAAAACGCCCTGGGATGTATATCGGAGGTACGGATGAGCGCGCATACCACCATTTAGTTGGTGAAATCCTTGATAACTCGATGGATGAAGCAGTCGCAGGATATGCTGATTGGATAGAATTTTCACTAAGCGTTGGTAATGTAATTACAATTAGTGATAACGGGCGCGGAATTCCTGTTGATGAACATCCCAAATTCCCTGGTAAATCCGCATTAGAAGTTATAATGACAACGCTTCATTCTGGCGGGAAATTCAGCAATAAATCATATCAAACATCAGGCGGGTTGCATGGCGTTGGTATATCTGTAGTAAACGCCCTTTCTGACGATATGTGGATCCAAGTTGCGCGGGATAAAACCCTTTATAAGCAAAGCTATTCCAAGGGTAAAGCTGTATCAAAGCTGGAAAATCTCGGTTCTGTGCATAATCGCCGCGGAACAACAGTATGCTTTCACCCCGATCCCGAGATATTCGGCAATAAAATCGGGTTTAAGCCGTCATGGTTATTTCAAATGCTTAAATCAAAAGCGTATCTTTATTCTGGCGTTGAAATCAGATGGAAATGCGCTCCCGAGCTTATAAAGCCAGACAGCACAGTAACCGAAGAAGCTGTATTCAAATTTCCTAACGGACTTATGGATTACCTTAAGACCAGTCTAAAAGACAGGCCGGCAATTACCGATAATGCTTTTCACGGCAATATAAAACTACCTAGTGATGCGGGGCGCGTTGAGTTTGCAATTAGCTGGCCTGAAAGCGGCGATGGCTTTATACATTCATATTGTAATACAGTGCCAACGCCTTTGGGCGGAACGCATGAGAACGGCCTGCGCACGGCTCTATCAAAGGGCTTGCGCAATTATGGTGATATGACGGGGCAAAAGAAATCCTCCATCATTACGGCGGATGACATTATATCTAACGCGGCGATATTGCTTTCTGTGTTTGTAAAAGACCCTCAATTTCAGGGGCAAACCAAAGAAAAGCTGGTTAATACCGATGTTACAAAATTAGTTGATACAGCAATAAAAGATTATTTTGATTTATGGCTTTCAAAAGACCCAACATCAAGCACCAATCTATTAAACAACATCATTGAGAAAGCCGAGGAACGCCAACGCCGTAAAAATGAACGTGCTATGGCTCGTAAAAGCGCAACAAAACGCTTACGCCTTCCAGGGAAGCTTGCTGATTGCTCACGCTCTGATGCCAATGACACCGAGCTTTTCATTGTCGAGGGAGACAGTGCGGGTGGCTCGGCTAAGCAAGGGCGTAACCGCAAAACTCAGGCCATATTACCCTTACGTGGGAAAATCCTCAATGTTATGAGTGCTTCAAAGGAAAAAATCCGCGCTAATCAAGAAATTCAAGACCTTATCTTGGCTATGGGGTGTGGCACGGGAAAAGATTTAAACCTTGATAAACTAAGATATGAGCGCATCATAATCATGACCGATGCGGATGTTGATGGGGCGCACATCGCCGCTTTGCTCGTTACTTTCTTCTATACCCAGATGAAGCCTTTAGTCGAGCAAGGACATTTATTCATCGCTCAACCGCCGCTATATAGGCTGGTAAGCGGTACATTAAGCGCATATGCACGTGATGATGAGCATAAAGACGAGCTAATGAAAACCACCTTTAAAGGTAAATCAAAAGTAGAAGTCAGCCGCTTTAAAGGACTTGGCGAAATGCCCGCTAGGCAGCTTAAAGAAACCACAATGGCCCCCTCCTCGCGGATATTAATTCGCGTGACACTTCCCGATGTGATGTCTGCTCTTGGTTTGAATTCCGAGGAAATGCCTGACGGTGATGATTTTATACCTCCATCATCAGATGTCGACGATCTAGTGCAAAGACTCATGGGCAAAAACGCCGAAGCGAGATACGAATTTATTCAAGATAATGCGCAATTTGCCTCTGACATTGATGTTTAAGATTCTAAATGGTAAGACATGAAAATATTACTACGCATATTATTGATATCATCCATTTCAATTGCAGGTGCATCCTACTACGCCTATTTCACCTATATTCCAGAAAAAATCGAAAATAAAGTAATAAATAGCTTCCATAAGCTTGGCTTTACAAAATTATCTATCGGCGAAATAACAAGAGACAATGGAAAAATTACATTTTCAGACATATCTCTTGATGAAAAGGGTTTCAGCTCTATAGGTAATTTAAGCGTTCATTTTTCACTTACCAAATTTTTATTAAACCCAAATCACGCACAAAAAATTATTATTAGTGATATGAGCTTAAGCGGTGAAATATCAAACGGCAGCCTTATCCTAACGGGGCAGGCTAACAACAGCAAAGCTCTCCAGCGTTTAAAAAATATCCCCGCCAATATTGTTATAATTAAAAATTCTTCTATAGATATTCTCTCCAAAGAATTGGGCGGAGTGAAAATAAATTATAACGGACAAGCAAAAATTTCTTCCTCGGGAAATATTGAAATAAAAGCCCAAGCATCCAGCAAACAAAAAAAGCTATCCTTTCAATCTAAAATCAATGGGACTATATCATCTGACGATTTAATCTCTATCACGGCTGAAAGTGACCAAATATCGCTATCACAAAAAGATTTGAGCATAAGAAGAGGCGCAGCCACAATTGAGCTGAAGCACTCTATAAGAACTGCACAAACATCCATATATGCGCAAAGTAATTTTTCCTCTATAAACTGGCAAAATCTGCCATTAAGAACGGTTAGTACTACATTAGAAATCACTCCCAAAAAGAATATTCTAACGGCAAAGGGAAGCATATTCGGCAATGAAAATATTGAATGGAGCGCCCAAATAAATAAAACGGACGGCGCAACAATATCAAATATAAACATCACTCCCGCACGATTTTCAGAGCTATTATCTTTCCTCGAAAGAAATAAACGTCTGCAAAAAAATATAAATTTCCCAGCTTTTGTTTTTAATTTACAACAGCCCACGATATCTATAAATGTTACAGCAGATAATAATAAATTCAGCGGTGATTTTAAATTTATTAGCTCTAACCCTGAGTTTAATATCAACGGAATTTTTATATCAGACAAGAATAGCGATAATATAAAAGGCAAAATTTATTCTAAAAAATCATATATATACGCAAAAAATAAAGATGCTACAACGAATCAAAGAGTAGCGTTTCAACAAGCTTCAACAGGTAATTTCACAGTCAATAGACTTAAGAACATCGCCGATATTAATTGGAATTTAAATACAAAGATAGAAAATGGCCATATTGATTATGCCAGCCTTAAGCTTGAAAATATAAATGGTAATTTTTCATACAAGCAAAAAAATCCCAATAAAGCCAAAACATCCTTGAATTTTAAAATGCCATTAAAGCCGCACATAAAACAATCAGGGAAAATTAAACTTAATATTACAGATAAAAATAAGCCACTATTTCAGTCGGTATTATTCAAAATATATGAGGGAAGTATAAAAACAAAAACCCCTTTATTTAATGGAAGCACGCTATCAAATAGAAATAAACTGATTATTTCCGACATAAATTTAACGCAGCTTTTTCATGATTCCCAATTTAAAGATATAATAATATTTGGAAAGCTTGGCGGGATGTTGCCTGTTAAAATGTCAGATGGCAAAATAAATATAAATGGCGGAATATTGCAAAGCCAAGGCAGCGGTATAATAAGGCTTCCGACGGATCTTATTAACGGGTTATTTATTGGAAAAAGCAAAAAAATGCAGCTGATCAGAAAGGCTTTAAAGAATTATCACTATGAGTTTTTTGAAATTAGGCTGGACGGAGATTTATCTGGCGGCGTAATGATGAGCATTAACTCTAGCGGCTACAGCCCTGATATAAAAGATAAAGAATCCGTTGATATATCTCTGCAAATAGAAACAAAACCTGCATTGCTGTTTAAGGATCTAGTAAAATAGAACAAACGAGGGCTTATGGATAATCGCAATGGTCAAAGGTTACTTTCACGAATGATTTTGCGCCTGCGGTAATAGTAAATCGGTATTCTTTACCTTTTATAATCATCGAATGATGCAGCGGTAGCACGCCTTTTTTCGTCTCCACCTTTGCAGAGCCTTTAGCCTTAAACATCACGCTAATCGGTTGGGCAGGGTCAAACCAAGCTTCGCGCTTTCCGTTACTATTTTTAGAGGACACGCCCTGCCCGAATACTGATATAACGCCGCCATTAATAGAAGCCACACTGCTAGGCCCTTTATATACGGGCGTTATAGCGACAAAGCGACGGCTTTCAGGATCGCTACAATTTTGCGGTGGGCGAGCGGATAATATAACCGATTTTAATCTCTCTACATCAACGCCTTGATCAACTTGTTTACGAACAAGCGTTACAATATCGCGCATAGGCCCATCAGACAACAGCTCCTCATAGCTGGCTTTCAGCTGTTCAAGGCGGACATTAGCGGTTTGCGCTTCGGCTCTAAGGTCTATCATCTCGCCTTGAGTAAGCTCGCTGCCTTCGTTAAGGATGCGTTTTTCTTCTTGCAATATATATATGTTTTGTTGAAAGCGCATACCGCCGACCCAATATCCACAGCCAAATATCACAAGAAATAGAAAGAAAAATGTAGCCATTCGACTTGCTCTTTGAGCAGTGCGTTGACGGTATCTATCATTAGGGTTATATGAAGAAAAACTCATCTATCTATGTCACTCCTTATTTATGGCCAGAATCTAGGGTCAGGATTCTAGGATAATCCAAAATAATATTTAGCTACAAAAATATAAGCTATCCACATGATAACGACAAGAGGCACGCCCGCTTTTATAAAATCCCTAAATTTATACCGCCCCGGCCCCATGACAAGTAAATTTGTTTGATAACCAATTGGTGAGGCGAAAGAGCAATTTGCCGCAAACACAACCGTCACAGCAAATATATAATACATATCGAATTGTAAATCAGGCTGGGGGGGGACTTGCGCAGCCAAATTGAGCGCAATCGGAGTAAATAAAATTGCGCAAGCATTATTGGTTAATACATTCGTAGTAATGGCCACAATGATAAATAACAGCGATGCAAGCATTAACGGCGAGTCAGAAAATGGCGAGCTAATTATCAAGCTAGCTATATAATCAGCCCCACCCGTAACTTGAAGAGCCGCGCCTAGCGCGAGCATTGAACCAACAAGCAGGAATATCTTACGATCAATCGCTCTTGTTGCTTGCCTTATATT
>JAMONE010000251.1 GCA_027066695.1 Micavibrio sp.
TACGCTTGAGGCTTTTCTTGCTGGCGGTATTTTGGCATTTATGCTCACCTTTGCGCGTGTTGGAACGGCTATAATGATAATGCCAGGTTTGGGTGATAGCTTTGTTTCAGAGCGCATCCGTCTGCATATGGCACTGGGTATATCATTTGTGCTGTTTCCTATTGTTATGCACTATGTCCCGTCGCCAGTTCCATCAACATTTGTTCTTGTAACCTTGATTATGATGGAGGTTATTATAGGGCTGCTAATTGGCACGGTTGCGCGTATTTTTATGACTGCGCTTGATACGGCTGGTATGATAATTTCTATGCAAGCTGGCCTGTCAAACGCGCAAGTATTTAACCCCTCGCTTGCCGCTCAAGGCTCTGTAATGGGTGCTTTTCTGTCGGTAACGGGCGTTTTATTGCTGTTTATGACTGATTTGCACCATCTTTTAATCACAGGCGTGATTGAGAGCTATGAGCTGTTCCCGCTTGGCGCGTTGCCTGATACTGGCTCTATGGCAGAGCTAATGGCTGATGCGGTTACATCAAGCTTTAAAATCGGGGTGAAGCTAGCCGCCCCATTTATCGTTCTGACTTTGCTTGTTTATGTTGGTATGGGCGTTTTATCAAGACTTATGCCGCAAATTCAAGTGTTTATGGTGGCTCTGCCGCTGCAAATATTATTATCAATTCTCCTTTTTATATTAGTGCTAACTTCGTTATTTTCTTATTGGCTTGGCGAGTTTGAGGCGGGAATGCTGTATTTCTTGTCAGGAGCTTAGCGATAATCCATGTCAGGTGATAATCAAGACGACGATGCCCAGAAAACCGAAGACCCCACCCCCAAGAAATTAGAGGAGGCGAGGAAGCGCGGGCAGATTGCTATGTCGCGTGAAGTTAATAATTGGGTGATGCTGTTTGCAGGAACAATACTTGTTGGGGTGTTTTTCGCGCCAATGATGGAGCAGCTAGTTGGCGTTATGCGTGTTTATATTGAGCAGGCTCACGCGCTGCCTTCTATGCCAGGTGGTCTTTCTGTCGTGCTTGGCGAGGCACTGAAAGAGGTGCTTAAAATTATGGCTCTACCATTGTTTTTCTTGATGGTAGCCGCTTTTTTTGCCCCGTTTATTCAAGTAGGCCCTTTATTTGCTCCCGGAGTTATAAAGCCTGATTTCAGTAAGGTTTCTATTATAAAAGGCTTTGGTAGACTTTTTTCTATGCGCTCTGTTGTTGAGCTTGTAAAGGGTATTTTAAAAATAGCAGCAGTTGGCGTGGTAGCCGTCATTATCATTTATCCATATATGGATAAATTTGAGCATCTAATCGATCAGCCCATTATAATGGTTATGACAGAGCTTGGCTTTCTTGTCCTTAAAATGATGGTGGGAGTGCTGGTTATTCTTATTGTTATTGCAGCAATAGATTTAGTCTATCAGCGTATGGAATATAACAAAAAAATGCGGATGAGCCGTCAGGAGGTCAAGGATGAGTATAAACAATCCGAAGGTGATCCGCAGGTTAAAGCAAAGCTACGCCAATTAAGAAGCGAAAAAGCGCGTCAACGTATGATGCAAGCTGTGCCAGATGCGGACGTGGTTATCACTAACCCTACCCATTATTCGATTGCGTTGAAATATAATCCCGATGATATGCCCGCGCCTGTAGTTATTGCAAAGGGGGTGGATGATATTGCTATGCGTATTCGTGAGGTTGCAAAAGAGCATGATATAGTCTTATATGAAAATGTACCACTTGCTCGCGCTTTATATGATGTGGCTGAGATCGACGAGATGATCCCAACCGAGCATTTTAAGGCCGTAGCGGAAATTATTTCTTATGTTTTCAAATTAAGAAAAGGTTTTAACTAATTGATTGTTTTAATAAAAGGAGTTCTTATGCGCATTTTATCTCTTACTTTACTAGCTGTTACGGCTTTATCATCACTGCCAGCGTTGGCAAAGGATATAGCCGTTGATAGTAAGATAGTATCTGCCATTATTTACAGTGACCGCGCGACATTAACCCGCAGCGCAAAAATAAAAATTCCAGCAGGTTCGCATAATCTGGTTTTCACAGGCCTACCAGTAAGCATGTATACGGATTCTTTGCGCACTGAGGGCAGTTCACGTGCAAATGTAGTTTTTGGCGCACTTAGTCATAAGCGAACATCGCATCTTGATTTTGTCGTGCCTAAAGAAAAAGAGCTTAATAAGCAACTTGTTTTATTACAAGATCAGCGCAAACTTTATCAGGTAGAAAAGCAAGCGTTACAAGCTGGTAAAAGATTTCTTGAAAATCTGGGGAAGCAAGCCGTTTTACGAACAAACGAAGATATAGCCGAAATTAATCTAAAGCCCGAAAGCTGGGCTGCGGCAAGTGATAATATTACTGCTAAAATGCTGGAAAATATGAAAGCAGATCATGCGCTTAATATCAAAACCCGTGAAGTGAACGAGAAAATCATTAAGGTTCAAAATGAATTGCGGGGGCTGCGTACTGGTCAGAAGCAAAGCTATAGCGTCAGTATTCCATTTGAATCCGATAAAGCCACTACGCTTAATATAGATCTTAGCTATCAATTGCCCAATGTTGGCTGGCAGCCGATTTATGATGCTCGTTTGGATGTTAAATCCGCTAAGCTTGAGCTTGTGCAATATGGCTCTGTTTGGCAACGCACGGGCGAGGATTGGAAGGATATCGAGCTAACGCTTTCTACCGCACAGCCAAACCGCGGGGCAGGGCTTCCTAAATTACATCCGCATTGGATTTCATTAATCCAGCATCGGGCAAAAAGAAAGTCTATGCAATTTGGTAATCTTGCCTCCAATATGAGCGGTGCGCCCATGGCTGAGATGATGGATTCTGAGGCAGATATGGCATTTGAAAGTGTTTCTGCCCCGCAAAAAGCCAAATTCCAAGCCGCTAAAATCAACACTGACGGCTTTGTCGGTGAATATCAAATTGTAGGCTTATCAAGCGTAGCATCCGATGGCACGCGCTCTAAACTGATGGTCGGCGCGTTCGAAACTGAAAACGCCTTGCAGGTGCAAATTAAACCGCAATTAAGCACAGATGCTTATTTGGTCGTCAAAACTAAGCTCAAAGGTGATGCTCCAATTCTCGCGGGGCAGGTTAGCTTGTTTCGTGACGGCGCATATATAGGTAAAACCCATATGCCGATGCTTCGCCCGAATGATATCGAAGAGCTATCCTTTGGCATTGATGATAATATCCGTGTAAAACGTAACACTCTTAAAGATAAAAGCAGCGAATACGGCCTTATCTCTAAGGAAACTATTCTTGAGCGAAGCTTTGTCACTGAAATCCAAAATCTTCATAAAAAAGCGATTGATATTGCGGTGCTTGAAACTATTCCTGTATCACAAGATGAGCGCATCCGCGTGGAGATATTAAAGGATAAAACCACCGTGGGCTATGAAAGTGATTTGCATGATGCCAAGGGCGTTACCCGCTGGCTTAAGACATTAAAATCGCAAGAAAAATATAAGGTAATGCTGGGCTGGAAAGTTAATTGGCCTAAGGGCGAAAATATTTCAGGGCTTTAATATTTCAGGGCTTTAGGTGTATAGTTATGTTATGAAGAAGCTTAATCACTTAGAATTTATTAATCGTTATCACAATCGCAATGCAAAAGTTAGTAGCGCGACTAGCCGTAAAACATTAGGGTTAGCCGTTGTTGTATCTGTTCTTTCTTTGTATTTTGTACTTATGATTTTTGTTATTCACATGGCAAGCATAGATCAAACAACAATTACATTTTCTGTATTCGTATTTTTAACGGCAACTTTGGTGGCTTTTGCGGCGCGGCGCGCGCAATATCTTCAGGCCAAACAAGAAAAAGAGCTTATCCTTTTAAAAAAAGTGCTAGAGGGTAGCCGCGGCGGGCGGTTGATTGCGGATAGTTCTGATAACACATTATACTATAACAAGCGTTTTCAAGAGCTGTGCTATGGCGAGGATGAGGATGTTTCATACGCGCAATTGCTACGAATGTTTTCGGCAAACGATAAGGTGGGAGCTTTGTTTAGCGCTATGTCTGATCAAGCTCATCGCGGCTTAGCGGATTCTATAGAGCTTTATTGTGAAAAGCGTGATTATGAGGGCTGGTATCATATTACCGCGCAACCCGTTTCGGGGCACGCGGGAATTATTCATTGGCGGCTTGATAATGTCACAGATAAATATACAGCAGACAGCGCAACTAGGGAAGAGCGTGAAAAGCTGATTGATTTTACTGATAACGCCCCCGTTGGATTCTTTTCTGTTGATGAGAAAGGGCAGTTTATTTTTGCAAATGCCACCTTTGCAAGATGGTTAGGCGTTGATTTAAAGCAATTACTAGGAGGTAGCGTTTTACACACCTATATGACAGCCCCGCCTAGTAATGCTAATGCGTATGATTTGATAGAAAATGGCGGTGAAAATCAAATTGTTAAATTAGAGATGAAGGGCGCAGTAGGCAAAACATTTTTTGTATCGATAAGCCAGACTATTGTGCATAGCGATGATGGAACGGTTAGGACACGCGCGGTTGTCCATGATCTTACACATGAGCAAGAAATGCATCGCGCTTTGCAAGCTTCAGAAGATCGCTTTAAACGCTTTTACGAGGAATCTCCTCTGGGCATTGTTTTGGTAAATGAAAATGGCTTGATTGAGGATTGTAATTCTCAATTTGCTGAAATGGTAAATAAAGATGTTGATGGCTTGGTTAACAAGCATTTTAAACTGCTAATCGGTGATGACGATAGGGACGCTGTGATATCTGCGCTTAAGGCTATGGGTAAAGGCCAGCATATGGAGGGCTCTCTTGAGGTATCGTTATGCGGAAATGATGGAGAGCGAAAAATAGCCCAGCTTCATGCTAGGCGCACAATTGAAGGCGGCGGTGTTGTGCTGCATTTCATTGATATGACAGAGAAAAAAGCACTGGAAGAACAGTTCGTACAATCTCAAAAAATGCAAGCAGTAGGCCAGCTAGCAGGGGGTATAGCGCATGACTTTAATAACCTTCTAACAGCTATTATCGGGTTTTGTGACCTGCTTATGCTTCGCCATAAACCAGGAGATCCATCCTTTGGTGATATTATGCAGATACAGCAAAACTCTAATCGCGCGGCTAATCTTGTGCGCCAGCTTTTGGCTTTCTCGCGTCAGCAAACACTGCGTCAGCGTGTGCATGATATAACCGATATCTTAACCGAGCTTTCTCACCTT
>JAMONE010000252.1 GCA_027066695.1 Micavibrio sp.
AATGAATCCTAATTGGTATTAACTGCTTATTCCATTGTTCTAAAACAGTGAATAATTTGGTTCTAAAAATTTCCTTTTTCGTCCACCACCATAATAAAAATTTGCCCTTAAAAAAATCATATGCTAAACTACATGCATAGGATATTTTTTGTGAGGGCTTTTTATGCGTATTTTATTTGTTATTATGATTTTTGCTTTTTCTGTTACATCATCTACCCCAGCTAAAGCCATGGCATGTGGCTCTGCTGCCAGTGTGGGCGCAATTACATCCGTATTATCTGAAATACCTGATGCCATTAAAACTTTTGGCTTTATGGAAGATATTTACCTTAGCTGTGGTTCGAGCGGGTGTAAATGGAAATTTAAATGCCGAAGCACTGCTTTTTTAAAGAATCTCGAGAAGGGATTGAAAGCTTTTTGCTCTATAATTGATGGATTAGAAGGATCCCCTCTTGCGGTTCCAGTTGTTTCCGCTATTAATGGGAAACTAATGAACATAAAAACAAATTTAAGCTCACTTTCAGGAATTGAAAGTAGCATAACAGATGAAATGGCACTCATGGCGTATGTAGACAACAAAATGCTTAGCATTAATAGCAGCATGCTTGATATTCAATCACTGATGCCAAATGTCAATACTGGCGTTACAAACACAGTAAAATTAAAACTAAAAAACAAGTATATTAGTTATTGCGTGCAAGGTGCTTACGCTTACTAAATCACTACCGACCTGAAGTCGGTAGGCTAGCACTCACCTGCTTCATGTATGAGGGATAGATTTCAACTTTACAATATTGATCTCTAGCTAGAAGAGCGTGGCATCGGTTATATGCGCTATCTAGCGTCTTATCTTTAATACCAACGCGCAAAGTATGTTTGCCAGTTTTTATATTTGCAAAGCTTTGGGCTGGCGGTACAAAAAGCTCTCCTCCAGCTAGGATTTCATTATAGCGCGAGCGAATTTTGAACCAGACAACCGACATTAATAAACGAGAATTAAACTCGCCCAAATTCAATACTAAATCATTGTCTTTGGCAGAAAAATCAATATGAGGGTGACGGGATTTATAATCATCAAGGTTAGGCAAAAACGCACTCGGAATATCCCCCTCGCCCATATATACATATAAATTATTACCGTAAATCACATTGCCATCATAGCCAATTTCAATTTGCTGTGGCTCTGGCCTGATAAATCTTCCACGAACGGCGCTTTTCTCATCAATAATAAGGAAATACCGCCCTGGTGGGACTTGGGGGAAATAATAAAATCCGCTAGCATCTGTAAGAACAGAATTTTCAACTTCACCATCCTTATTATATAATTTTAAATTAACATTTCTAAGTGGAACAGGCTTTGCATCTTTAAGGGTATCGCCTACAGAAAAATCAGAGCTATAACCATCACGTCTTTCCTGTGGCACAACGCGCGCATAGACGCTACCATCAATTTCACCAGCAATATGAACAGGAAAAGTAACTTCCGCAATATACCCCTCACGCGGGAGAATTGATACCCCCTCAAATTCACTAACCCATGTTGGGTCTTGCAAGCTATCATTATCAAGAATTATATCGGTTAACCTTAACTTACCCATCCCCGTAAACATAGCCACGCCATTTTCATCAGTTGTTCGCCGCCCACCATTTTGCAAAGATTTTGCAATAACCCCCTCTAACGGTTCATCCACGCCATTAAATATGCCATCACCATTTTTATCGAGATAAACAAATACACTAACAACGCCAGAATTTGTAAGATTACGATCATATGATTTAACGCGGTTACGAAATGGATCACGCAAAATACCAAAGCGCGTATTTAGGCCAGCAAAAAAATCTTGCTCGCTGTTATATTTAATACTAGGTGAGATACGCACAAACCCCGCTTGCCAATCAATTTTAGCCGAATATTCCATCAATGATTGCTGCTGGCGCTTTGTTGCGCCTAGCTCCAATTTTACCTTTTTGGTGAAATCTCGCGAATATGTTGCAAGTACGCTTCTAAGCTCGCTATCAGGCATAATTTTATAATCAACACCAAATCTTAAGCGATTGCGCCCTATTGATCCCGAAATATTAGTATAGGAAGACAATGTATCATCTGATGACTTACTGTTAGTTTCATGCTGAAACTGCTCACTTATTGCTACACGCTTAATAGATGAGCTAATTCCAGCCGTAGTATTTAATGTGTAATCACTATCTGAATTTAAAGAGTAATTAGATCTAACATTATATCTATGTTTGTTATTATTCAGCCAAGGCAACGGTCCTGTAATACTTATATTATTTGTAAAAGCTCCCGAATCTAATTGTTCCCCACTAGATTGAGAATCAAAACCATCCCCCTGCCAGCTAAGCGAATTACTAAATTCATGTTTACCAAAATCACGCCTAAGAGATAACTCACTACGGATATCTCCCTCATCATCAACAGCAATTCTTGCATTTACCAATGTTTGAGCAATTGTGGTTGAAACGCCGACATTACCAACAGTGCTGCGCTCACCCTCATGCTCGGAACTCCAAAGACCAGCAGAAACAGCCGTGCCATCTACTATTGGCTTTTCGTAATAAACCGAGACATTTACGCTACCATTATCAACATCATCAAAAGAGCCTGTATTTTTTTTAGTATATGTGTTTTCCCCATCTAAAGAAACCGACACATCATATACGCCTTGCTGCCCCCTTGCTAAAGATTGATTAACTGGAACAAACACATTTTCTTCACGAACTTCGCCTTGAGGGCCATAAAAAATAAGCTTGAAATTATTGTTGGTCAAAAATAAATTAACATTATCAAAGCTATAAAAACCATCATCATCAATTTCACGAAAGCCTACAATTTGATTGTTTCTATAAAGCTCAACATCCCAACCAGGGAAGGCTGTTCCTGAAATTCCTGTCATTGGCGTTGTAAAGGTACGGAGGGGATCTGTATTGGTAATCCGCACCCCAAGCTCTTGAGTTACCTGCCCACCCAAAGGAACACGCGCAGTCGTAACATCTCCGATATCAAATCTACGCGCTTTCAACGCCCCTAATAAATCAGCATCAACCGATTCTTGTTTATAATTAACACGGACACTTGATAATTGTCTGGTATTATCAAATCGAGATTGAGTTATTAAAGTACCATAAGCCAAATCTCCAGCTGTTCTAACATTTACACTATGCAGATCATGCCCCTTTTCCTCACCTCCATTTTTCATATAAGTTGAGTTTGTCGCCACATCTATAGACGGAGCTCCCATCATTTTATAATCACTCCCCCCTCTAGGGAGGCTGGATTTAGATTTTTTACGTTTTGTATATTCTGCATTTCTACGATTATACCGCTCCTGAATTGGCAGTAATTCAGATGATTTTATTTTAAGCTCTTGTGATGAAATAACAGGGCTAAACTCAAAATTCATCCACTGACCAAGCTCATCCGCTGGAATCCATATGTCATTATCCTTAATAATCACATTATCAGAGACTTTAAACTCTCCTATATCACTGCGTACTATTTTATTATCCAAATCAAGGAAAAAATCCCTTTCCTCTCGAACATACCAACCCTTCGCACTTTTATTTTCCATATCAATCAATATAGGTATTTGCAAAACATCCGTCATATCACGAAGAGATAAAAGAATCTTACTATTTTGCACCAACCCCAAAATGATACCATCTATACGTAAATTTTTCGCAAGAATTGGTTGCAACAACAATATCTCGCCTTCAGGTAAAATATTTTTTTCATTGATAATACCACGCGAATGAAGCTGATTATCAACATGTGCCAATCGTGATTTCAACTTATCAACAAAAGACCGCGCCAGAGATAATCTTTGAGAATTATCAATATGAACGATGCCCTCACGCACCGCTGATTGCTGCGCTTTAACCTGCAATGGCATTAAAACCACGCACAAAAAAGTGCTATATAAAAAAATAAAATGAAAAATATTTTTCATCTAAAATACCATCGTTTTTTGTGCATAAAAAAGTGAATAACTCAGTGGAAAAGAGCACAAAGCCCTTAAATTCATTACATCACACCCTATTGACAAAAACAATTGTTTAATGATAAAAAGTAATTAGTTAAAGGGTTGACCTATAAAAGTTAGCCACATATATTTTAATTAAATTAGAAATATTAATAATGATTTAACCATTTATGTATGATACTAATAATAAGGATATGAATTTATCTCACCCAATTACTGAGTAACAGTATTTAATCTAGGGAAAAAAAGGAGAAACCTAATATGAGACACAACACCCTGAAACTTATGGCCTTAACGAGTGCAGTAGCACTTAGCTTCGCCTTCACAAATAATTCATTTGCACAAACAGAAACAGTCGGCGCAACACTGATAACCTCAAGTACTATCGCAACAACAGATGTATCTGACATGGATTTTGGAACATGGCTTGTTCAAATCGGAACAGTTGATGCTGGTGCGGGTGACGTTATAATGACCATAACAGATGACACCACAGCAGCCGTATCAGTCGCAGGCATTTCAGATTCGCAAGTAGTTCAAATTATAGCCCCAACTACGGAAGCTGTTGTTAACGTTCAAATACCTGCCCCAGGCACTTTAAGCATGACACGTGGCGCATTAACCGACTTTGGCGATGCCGGGTTATCATTAACCACAACCTCATGGCAGCAGGTTGGTGGCGCGGGAACTGCTGATATAGCGAACGGTGCTTCAGTAAACATAACAGTAGGAGCAGGTGGAGTAGATGAAGTAATTCACTTCGGTGCTGATATAACAATGTCAGCTACACCGGCAGATGATACACATACAGCAAGCTTCCCTGTAACCTTTACTTACTAATCTCTGTTTTTCATGTGTAAACTAAAACTAAAAGGCGCTATTTTGCGCCTTTTTATGCTACAAGAACCATTCTTATAAGTACGTATGTCTTTTGTCATGATGTTTAGAAGTATCATATAGTAGGTTGCGTTAAGAATTGCAGTAAAATAAATCATCAATAACCGCCCCTTCTGGCAAAGATCTTCTTAGTTTTTTCATTGCCACAAATGTTTTTCTATGGGGTTTAGATGTGGTGAGTAAGGTGGTAAAAACAATACAAAGCAGCCTGCCGCTTTGATGATATCCCTTGTTTCTTGCGACTTGTGGAAGCTAGCGTTATCCATCACTATAACGCTGCCTTTCTT
>JAMONE010000253.1 GCA_027066695.1 Micavibrio sp.
ATGCGGCCTTTAAGATCTGTTTTACTAACAATAATGTCATTATTATTAAAAAAACACTCAACTCCTGTAGGAGTAATTTTTTCTGCCATAATCTTTGAACCTATAACTAAAACTTGGTAAAGCATGTGCATTAACACCTTAAGCGTGCATCACATGTTTAAATTAAGGTACATAAAAAAAACAGCATGTACAATTTTAATAAGAGATCATACAAATGTATTAAACCTTGGGAGTATAAGAGGCAGGCATATTCAAGTACTAGCTTATTGTTTGTATTTGCCCATTACTATGCATTAGAATAACTTTTATATCAGTAAACTGCCTTAATATATTCCTTATTTGCTCTATATCCATTAAGTAAAATGCGGTTGAAAAAGCGTCGGCTTTCGTAGCAGTTTCAGCAATAACACTTAAAGAAATATAATAATTCTTACTTTTTCCACTTTTGGGATTAATGATATGATGTTGTTTTCCATCCTCACTTAAGACAAGTCCATATCCACCTGTCGTAGATATTGCATTATTATAAAGTGGTATAATTTTAAAATACTTATCCTTTTTTATCGGATCATTAAGACCAATTTTCCATGGCTTATTAGATTCATTACCGCCCAGAGCTCTAATTTCTCCTATATCAATAAGAGCATTTTTTATTCCATTAGATTCAATTAAATTTGTAATTTTATCTGTTATGTAACCTTGCGCTATACCATTTAAACTTATGGCCATATCAGGGTTTTCTAAAACTATTTCTTGGGGGGAGATTTTGACTTTTTTGTAATTAACAAGAGCTAGTGCATCTTTAAGTTTAGGGCTGTCTATACCGTATTTTTTTATAATCTCCCAAACGGGCTGCAACGTCATATCAAAATAACCATCTGATATATCACCATATTTACGAGCTAATGACATTAGTTCTACAAGCTCCAATGATGGATGCTTTAATTTCCCATGCTTGTTTAAATAGCTAAGCTCTGAATCATCAGAATAAAGGGTAAATATAGATTCTAGGCGCGAAACCTCATCCTTACATAGGCTTATAACTCTATCTATAACAGCCTTGTTTTGATGGCATAGCTGGATATTTATATCCATCCCCATAGCAGAGCCATGCCACACCCATTTTTGCAGCTTGGGTGCTGAAATAAATTTATTTACAACCAATATAGGAACAGAAATAATTACAGCAGAGATGATTCCAAATTTTACGAAATCTCTTCTACTTATAAGAGCGGTGTAAGGTTTAAACACTTAAGATAACTTGCGTTTATTTATTGCTGGTATCATCTTTTTTATCATTCTTTGTGACATTCTTATTGGTATCGTCATCTTCATTTAACCCTTTTTTCAGGTTTGAAATACCTTTACCGATATCACCCATAACATTGGGTAGCTTACCAACGCCGAAAACTATAATTATAATAGCTAGTAATAAACCTAATTGCCAAACACCTATACCCATTTTAAATCTCCTTTTATTTCTGTTAATTAATCTATAGAAAAAATATAATCTTTCGGTATAGAGTTAAAGTTTTTTATTTCGCCACCATAGCTTTTTATAAAGTCATTAGCCTTATCGGTATTAGTGAATGGTACAATAGACGCTCCGCCCATACCATTAAGCCTTTTGCTCTCAATAACATATATAGCATCATAAGCATTAGCCCATGTATCTGGCTCTGGGCTATCCCAATTAGCGATCCCCATATCATTAACATATATAGCTAATATACGTTGATCTTCTTCTGGGCTATTAATATAAATGAACAAATCACGTATAGTGGAAAACCACAAAGGTTTATTTGGTTTATTTTTCAAAAAAAGCTGAGCCTTGGACGCTGTATGGTTTGTTATCGTCATATTACAGAAATGCCCAATATTATCTTCAGGCTCTTGGGGCTGTACGTTTGCAGCATAGCTGTTAGAGGCGAAAGATACGATAAACACGCAGAGTATAAGCAAGTATTTTGTAAACATCGAATTAGAATTCCTTTTTATTGAAAAAGATATTAGCAATGACAAGCGGCAAGCATAGCCATGCTATAAGTATAAAATACATCTGAACTATATTTAAAGCCATGTACTCCGTAACACTATTCAGGCCAGAAAACATGCGTATATTTTCAAATCCTGTAAGATTGATAATTCTATAAATATCAGCAGGATTAAACATCATCAATATATGCAATGTTTTTTCATCTATTATATTTTCAAAATTAGTGAGTATCATTATTAATGTCAAATCAAATAATAATACAAATAATAACCAAACAAAAAGCCCGATACCTGCCGCTGTGGCTCTTTCCTTAACAAAGCAACTTATCATATAAGATAATGATATAAACACTCCGCCCAATAATATTGAGCTAAATATTAGTTGAAGAAAAGCTAGAATATCCTGCATTATCGGCATGCCATGCAGCATTGTTGAAATAAGGACAGAGCAGCCAAAGCCAACAATAATAGCAAAACTAAGTATGCATAAATGCCCTAACAGCTTACCAGATAATATTGATAAGCGTGAGACAGGATATGAAAGCAATAAAAGTAGAGTTCCCCGCTCCGATTCCCCTACAATAGCATCATATGAAAGCAAAATTGCAATTAGGGGGATTAAGTAAATTGATAAGCTAGATAAGTTAACTATTGCAACAGAAAGGCTTGATGCGGCAAGATGTGAGGATGAGCCTATCGATAGTGTTAATGTAATGGATAGCACTGCCAGCAATAATGTAGTGAAAATAATCCACTTGTTTCGCAACGAATCTTTAAATTCCTTATTGGCTATAATAAAAATATTTTTCATTAAACTGCTATCTTTTGCGTTGATTGTTCTGAATTTTGATCTTGGCACATTTTTATATAAATATCAGCTAAAGACAATGGTAAAACATCTATATCTTCAAATGAAAGATCGCACGCTGTTATATATAATATAAAAGCTTTTTTAACCTTATCTGAGCAAGATATATAAAATGTATCATTACTTTTATTTAATATTTTTGTGCCACTATCAGCAAAGGATGATAAATATATCTCCCAATTAGCCATTTGCGCCTTATCTGAAATTTTTAAATTTATATGAGAGGGCATATTTGATTGCCGTCGTAAATTGTCGAGGGTGTCGTTTGCTATCAAATTGCCAGAGTGCATAATTGCGATTTTTTCTACTTTATTTTCCAGCTCACGCAAAACATGGGATGAAAAAACAACAGATGTGCCTTGGCATATAAGTTTATTAATGATTTCAAATAACTCCTCTCGCCCTACTGGGTCAAGACCGCCTGTAGGCTCATCAAGGAAAAGGAGCGATGGATTGCCTAATAAAGCTTGAGCAAATCCTAAACGCTGGCGCATGCCTTTTGAATAAGTTCTTATCCGTCTTTTTTGAAACGGAGCTAAGCCCACAAGCTCTAAAATACCATTTACTTGCTTTAGCGGAGCATTCTTAAGCCTAGCGTAATAAACAAGCGTTTCCTCTGCGCTCATTTGATCATAAAAAGAAATGTTTTCAGGCAGATACCCTATGTCACTTTTCTTGCATGTAATACTAACCGTGCCAGATGTTGGCTTTATTAAGCCCTGTGCAAGTTTAAACAGAGTTGTTTTACCTGCTCCATTATGTCCAAGCAATGCTATGGCTTCGCCCTTATTAACGCTTAGTGATACGTTATTAACAGCGTTAAAATCACCATATGATTTGGTAACTTGATCAACAACAAGAGCCGCTTCACTCATAATTTAAGTTCCTTTTCTAATGCCTCTAAAGCTGAATGTTTTTTATAATGTGTTAAAGGAAAACTATCAGTAACGCCGCCAGGATAAAGTAATGGAAACTGATCTTGTGTCCATTCTAAAAGCTTCATAACAGGGCTGGCGAGTAAAAATTTTGCCGAGGGAATAGTCCAGATAATTTGATCAGACATACTGTTTGGTTTATATATTGAATCAGAAATGCCGTCGCCATTTAAATCAAAGCCATTATTATCACTCCAATAATTCCCACGACCATTTTCAGACCACTCCTGATAACGTGTGCCTACATATTTAACCTGATGTCGGTTGTTAATAAATACATTCCCAGAAATAATATTATCTTTTGAGCCAGCGGTATAATGGATACCTATTGAGCAGCCCTCGAAATAATTATCTTTGATTATATTCTTTGTGGAATTATAAAAGAATGTGCATTTCCCCTGCCCTCCTTTTAATCCTTTGATAGCGTTATTTTTAACAATAGAGCGATGAGTGAAGTTAAACATTATCCCGTGATCTCTATCATTAATTGAAATATTATCAAAAACATTAAGGTTCTTTGAATACATTAAGGCATAAGCGATGCGGTTGTTATATGACCGATTACCACTGACTTGATTGTTATGAGCATACATATAATGTATGGCAAAACGCAAATTATGAAAGCTATTACCGCGCAATATATTCTTGCTGCTTATTGTAATGAAAATACCATCGCGACCATGTTCAAGCTTATTATTCTCTATGATAGAATTTTTTACATTCCACATGCGAATCCCATCGCCTCGTTCCGACCATTGGCGGTTTTGACTGCCGTAAATAAAATTATCAGATACTAAAACAGATGGTGATCCATGCAATGAAATACCAAATAAGTTGCCTATAATGCGGTTGTTTTTAATAATACCGCCCTTGGCACTACTAGACATATAAATGCCCGCATCCTCATCGGCAACAACGATTCCTGAGTTTTTTATGGTTAAGCCAATAATTTTTACATTCGGCGCAATAACTTTTATCGTACTGCCCATGCCTTCACCCATAATCACAGCTTTATGTGGATTATCTGATATTAGTGATATAGATTTTGAAATATGAATATTTCCATTATATATTCCAGATTCTAGCTTAATAACATCCCCATCTTTCGCGCTATCTACAATTACTTGCAAATTACTTGCGCTAGAAACATGAGTTGTTTTAGCTTCCACATTTTTCAGAGCTATAAAAAAGAACAATATTAATAATAAACAAAAATACGGGGACGCAAGCCCCCGTAAAATCGTATAATTCACATTATAGCTTAGTGACATTAAAGCGGTTATCCTTCAACGATAAAACGTCCACGCATTTCCATATGCAAGGCATGACAGAACCACTGGCAATAATACCAATATACACCAGCGCGTGTTGCCTTAAATGTAACTGATTGTGTTTGATTTGGCTGTATCTCCATAGCAACACCGTAATTGGTTAGCGTCAAGCCATGGCAGAGATCTTCAACATCATCCATGTTTGTAACATAAATAGTAACCTCATCACCTTTTTTGACCTTGATTTCCTCTAAACCAAATGTTGGAGCAATAGAAACTATATATACACGAACCTTGTTACCATCACGAATGATTTTGCTATCCTCTTCAAGTACAACGCCATCTGCTTTGGCTTGTTGCCTTGCAGTTTCCCACCATGGATCATTACGATCCCAAATGTGAGACGGATTGATTTTAGAGCGGTGAACAATTGTACAATCATGCGGCTCTGATACTGTAGGGCCATCATGAACAATTTTCATTTTGCTACCAGAAATATCAATCAATTGATCGTTTTCAGGCTTCAAAGGACCAACATTTATATAGCGGTCTTTAGAAAACTTGTTCAAAGACACCAGCCACTTACCATCAGCGTCCTTAGTCTCTCCCATAGATGTATGGTTATGACCAGGTTGATATTGTACATCCAGTTTTTGAATTATCGGATTAACGTCCTCGCCTCTATGCGCTGCCAAAGCCTTATCCACATTCCATTTACAGATCTGTGAATCAAGGAATAATGTTGTGTAAGCGTTGCCTTTGTTATCAAAGGCCGTATGGAGAGGTCCAAGACCTAACTCTGGCTCAGCCACAACACAATCACGTGGCTTTATTTTACCAGCAAAAAGCTCAGGGAATTTAGCAACAGCTAATACACTAACAGTAGGGGAAAGCTTACCATTAACTACGATATGCCTTCCGTCTGGGGCGGTATTAACACCATGAGGGCTGTTTGGTATATCAATATAACGAGTATATTTTTCACCATTTTCTTTAGTTCCATCAAGTACAGGGACTTTAGAATCGCCAATTGTCTTGAATTTACCAGCCTTAACAGCCGCTTCCACAGCCGCTACATTAATCACAACAACATGATCTCTCTCAGCTTCCATCATTTCACCAAGAGTAACGCCATTTTCAGAGTTGTAACAAGATGCAACTACATACTCACCATTATAATCAGTGTCATTATTATCAAGATTACCAGAAACAATAACCTGCCAAGCAACTTCCATTGTATCGCCATCAATGGCAGAGAACATAGTTTGATACTTCGCTACATCCTCAAGATCACGACCATCATTAGGGGATGGTATACGAAACTCTCCATTAGCAAATACATAACCTGTACGCGGGAATTTCTGAACTCTTAAACCGTGAATTGCCTGAACATTAGGAACTTGTATAATTTTATCTGTACGCATGACATCACAACGAATACGCGCAACACGTGAATTTGCTTTATCATTAATAAAGACATAACGTCCATCATATGTGCCATCGGTAAAAGATGGATGAGGATGGTGGGTGTCTCCATTTAAATATAGACCGCCATTAGCATCAGCAAGCTCACGCCCTTCAGGAGTTAAGCCTTCCGTTAAAATTTCTTTACTCTCGTTAGTTTGCCCCCAACCAGTAGCACCACAGTAATTAAAAACAGGGATGCTCGCTAGCTCACGCATGGATGGAACGCCCATAATACGAATGTCTCCAGCTTGACCACCACTCCAAAAACCATAATATTCATCAAGATCACCTGGCGCAATATGTGATTTGTTTTTAGACGGGCTAGATGCAACAGCTTTGCTAGCTGTACCAACCCCTCCAGCACTAACAGCAAGAGCAGCAACACCTGCTACCGCAGCGACTTTAGTTGTTCCGCCAAGTAATTCACGGCGACTTAAGCCTTTTTCTTCTTTAACAGTATTGTTCACATTATCTTTCATAACATTGCCTTTAGGTTTGTTTTTAGGTTTATTTTTAGGTTGGAATCAATATATCAGCACAATATGCATTTGTAAAAAACTTTTAACATTGATTTAGGTCAAATTGTTAATCCTTCTGCTTTTCTGATATTCAATCCATTTACATGATAAAATGGAAACTTCATAAAGAGCCAAAAGAGGTATTATCAGGCCTATCTGACTAATTAAATCGGGCGGCGTTATTATGGCCGATACACCAACAATAGCGATTAGTGCATATTTGCGTTTAGACGCAAGCATTTGCGCCTTAACAAGGCCAATCTTAGCTAAAAGACTTAGTAAAACAGGTAATTGAAAAGCAATACCAAATACGAAAATAAGATGTATAACCAAAGAAAGATATTCGCTTATCCTTGATTCATGTTCAATAGGCAGCGATCCGTTGCGACCCATATCTTCAAAACTTAAAAAGAATGACCATGCTAATGGAAAGATGTAATAATATACTAAAGCCGCTCCTGCTACGAAAAAAATGGGGGCAACAATTAAAAAAGGTAAAATAGCAATTTTCTCTTCTTTATGTAATGCGGGTGATAAAAACAGATAAAGCTGACATAACATAAAAGGAAGCGACACAAACAAAGCCATATAAAAAGAAATTTTTAAATAGGTGAAAAAGGCCTCTGCCAAACCTGTATATATAAGGCGCCGCCCTGTCTGCCCCTCATAAATATCGGCCAAAGGCTTTACTAAGAAATCATATGCATATTCAGCAAAGTAATAACTAAAGCAAAAAGAAATTATAAAAAAAATCAAACATAAGCCGATTCTGATTTTTAATTCTCTAAGATGCTTGGCAATTGGTGCTTTTTCTGAAGATTTAATGTCAGACATTATCAATTTTTTCTTCTTCCATCGTCTTGTTATTAAATTTTATGATATCACCAGATGTTGTTGTTTTAGGGAGTTCCTTAACGATTCTTTGCAGCTCCTCTTCAACTTGTTTCTTTTCTTCTTCTATTTTTTTTAAAGTCTCTTGAATGTCGAGCTCTTTTGTTGCTGCATTTAACGTATCTGTTATTTCATATTTAAGCTCAGCAAATTTATTAATCCATCCACGTAAAGTTTTTGCTAGTTTAGGAATGTCGTCCGCATCAAGCACAAATATGCTTACGATTGCAAAGAAAGCTAATTCTATAAAAGATAAATCAAACATATATTATAAATTTATTTAGGATCATTTTTGCATTCCTTAGCCTTACATTCCTTAGTCTTGCATGATGCCTTTGTTGTAGAGCTTTTAATTCGTTGTTCTCGTTTTTTGCGCTGCATAATTAGTGGCAAACACGTATTCTTATCATAGTAGATAACCTGACAACCAAGACAATACAAGCATTCATTAGCATTAATCTCGCCGCTATCATGGATTGCTTGAACCATACAATGGGTGGCGCATCTACCACATTCGCGGCCACATTCGTCACGTCTTTTTAACCATCTAAATAAACGATTATTAGCAGGAATAGCCAGAGCAGCACCAAGCGGGCATAAATAGCGACAGAAAAAGCGTTCATTTATTAATGCAGCGCCAAGTAGCAAGGCTGCGTACAAGGAAAAATACCATTCTCGGCTAAAATGTAAAATTATAACAGTTTTAAAGGGCTCTATCTCAGAGGCAAGTTCGGCCATAGCCATAGAAGATAGCGAAAGCGCAAGCAACCCAATAAATATCATATATTTAACAGTCCATAACCGCTCATGAAAATAGAAAGGGATTTTAAGTTGTTTTATACCAACCCACTTAGCCACACGGTTAAGCAATTCCTGCAACGCTCCAAATGGGCATAGCCAGCCACAAAAAACGCCCCTCCCCCAAAATAAAAGACTGACTGCTACTGATGACCAAAGAATAAACAGCATGGGATCTAATAAGAAAAACTCCCAGTTAAACCCTGTTAAAAGACTATGCGTAAAGGTTAAAACATTAACAATAGATAGTTGCGCTTGCGCATAACCGCCTATCCAAAACAACGAAAACAATAAAAAGCCTATTCGTATACGCTCAAGTAATTTGGGGTAATGCACTAAATAATCTTGTACAAAAAACACTATTGTTAAAAGGAACAGAGCTATACTTAATATAGTTATATCAACCATACGATCATGCCAAATCTTCTGCCATAGTGATTTTTCATCATCAAATGTATCTATAGTATATGTTTCTTCCTTATGATTATTAATATAGATATCTGGAAGATCATAATTTACGGAAAAGCTAGTAAATATTTTCTCAAGCGCACCAACATGGCGACTAACAAGCAGCTCTAACCGCCATGGCTTTGTTGGGTTGAAATCATTATCTTTAAATTCAGTATTGCGAAGTACAAATATTCCGATTTCCTGAAAATGGGGAGCATCCTCTTGAACAAAATCTCCAATTCTTTTGTAATCACTATCTCTAAATCTAAAACTGTTTTCACCTTGCACTAATAATATACGATCAAATATACCGCCTCTAACAAAGCCAGAGCCGCGAAAAGAAAAAGCTCCATTAGCCGCAATAATAATAGCATGCTCATTTTCTTTAAGTTTTTTCTCTTTAAGCCATTTATACTCATCATCGCCTAGCAAACTATTTCCTATAGAAGATGGGGTAATCAATCCTGTATAAAGGTCAATAAAATCACCGCTATCTTTATTGCTATCATATTCACCATAAAGATCATTAATCGGCCCTCCCATAGCTCCAAAGGCACTATTTACATCATCATGTGATAAGGTGATCCTGCTAATAGACTTGTCACTAATAAGCTCTGCCCATGTTTTTTGCTGGTAAATATCCTCTTTAAGAACCAGAACGTCTTCTTTCTTTTCCTCTGACACGTCACCAGCATTTAAAGAAGCTAAAAATTTCCGCCCAGAACGCATGATACTGTCATTAGCCACCATGGCTGTAACGGTAGCGCCACTAACAAGGTCAACGTCACTTGACGTTCCCTTATCTAATTTGTTTTTTTTCTTATAAATGTTTAAGCCAATATGCTGATCAATAAAGCTATCAAAACTGCTCATTGAAATACCAGCCAGCAAGATGGGCTCATGGTGTTCAATGACTTTCGCCCCTACGATATTTCCCTTAATATCGAGGCCAACAATTGTTTCAATTGGCTTACCAGAATATCCAATTGAGCTTACAATATCTGTTGTTAAGTAAATATAGCCTATTAATTTATTATTTTTATAAACGGCAGTTGCGGGGATAGAACTCTCTAATTGCTTATAATTATCACCTTCAGGATATATGTCACTAAGCTCATATGAGCTGATATATTCCAAGCCCTTAGCATAGCAATCACTAGCGGCGAAGCTTGTTAAAAAAAAGATAAGAAAAAAAGGTAAGAAATTTTTTATGTATTTCATTCTATTTAGCAGACTTAATTAGAAGGTTCGTATTATGATAGATTACCACAGTCAAATTTTATACTCGTGTACTTAAATATGTGTTGAAAGTCAAGATAATTGTATGTTGTATATTGTGAAACTTAACCTACGCCGTTTTAATATTAGATAAAAAAACCTCCACCTCTCCATTAAGGTTTTCAGATTTTTTACTTATGCTGTCAGTTGAAATTTTAAGCTTTGCAGAAGTGCCTTTTACACTTTCGGCTGACTTAATAACATCAGAAGCTATATTCTTAACCTCAACAACTTTAATAGAAGCCTGCCTTGTGCAGCGCGCAATATCTTCAGTTGAAGACGCTTGCCGTCCCATTGATTCGGAAACATTAGAGAGAACATCACTTATTCCTTTAATGACTTCCATAACATCAAAAATAACATCTGCTGTTTTTTGTGATGCTAATTGCGTGGTTTTCACCTGTGCCTCAATTTCTTCCGTTGCTTTTGCAGTTTGAGAGGCCAAATCCTTTACCTCAGAAGCTACAACAGCAAAGCCTTTCCCAGCATCTCCTGCACGCGCAGCCTCTATAGTTGCATTTAATGCCAAAAGATTAGTTTGTTCTGCAATATCTTTAATCATAACAACAACTTCTCCGATTTTTTCAGAGTTATCTTTTAAGCTCAAAATAGCCTGATTGGCATTGTCAATTTTTGCTACAGCGTCACTAGCCATAGAGCTTGAGGATTCCGTTTGCACTACAATCTCTTGTAAGGATACTAACAGTTCCTCAGCCGAAGCAGCTGCTACACTAACATTCTCATCAGATGTGTTTGATGCTGATAACAATATCTCCGCGTGTTTTTCCCCATCGCAAGAAATATTATTCAACTCAACAGACATATTGGCAAGGCCTTGAATTGCTGCGGAAATGTCACGAAGAAAAACCATAATATTTTCATCAAAATTATCGGTCACACCCATTAATTTATTGGCAAAGTTCTTTTGAGATTCCTCAAACAAACCTGCGGTTAAATTCATTGATCGTGCCCCTGTTAAAAGACTTCCATGCATTCCAGTTTCTATAATTCGACGATAATATTTTGCTTCATTAGTAGAACCCATAACGGCGGTAGCCTCACGAACGAAGGCATCGACATGATCTATAAATCTATTTGTTGAATTTTGTAAATCACGTATGATCCCACCATCTGATATATTAAGAACGCGAGCTTCAAACTTACCTTTTTTAAGTTGCTCCATAACATTTGCTGTGCGTTTTATTTCATTGCTCGCTCTTTGTATTAAAAATACAACCATAAAAAACGTAGCGACTATAAGCAGCCCGATAAAGTTAACATGGATACCACTAAAATGCATAATAGCACCTGTAATAAGTGATGTTACTAAAATTATTTGCGCCTTAGAGAGAGAAGATAAACTCATCATAACTAACTCCTTTTTCCTCTAATAAAGCCAAAACCATTTTAAACGAGGCATCCATACCATCTTTACGACTTTTATATCTGTTTTCCTCCTCCACAAGAGCTTTATATAAGGGGATTATTACATTATCAACAACATCACGCCGCGGAACTCTACGGCTTGAGTGGTAAGATATAATATTACCAGAACTATCATATGTAGGAGTTACATGTGCGAAAACCCAATAATAATCGCCATTTTTAGACATATTCACAACATAAGCGAAAATTTCTTTACCGCTGGCAAGGGTGTCCCAAAGTAATTTAAAAACACATCTAGGCATATCGGGGTGGCGAATTATACTGTGAGGCTGGTTCATGATTTCTTTTTCGGAAAAGCCCGCTATTTTTAAAAAGACGTCATTCGCGTAAGTGATTCGGCCTTTTACATCTGTTTTACTTACTATAATTTCATCTTCATCAAAAAAACGCTCTACCCCTGTGGGGCTGACTTTTGCTGTCATTTCATAAAATCCATATGTTATTGAAATTAAGTAATTAAGTCTTTTTTGTACGCTGATAGCCACGTATAATCTCATATGTATAGCAAATAATATAGTGTTTTTTAGTTAATTATTTAACTTTTTATAAAACGACCAAGGGCGGTCTGATGTTGTTTCGGCTACATTTTTAGTTACAACGCCGCCCTCGTTAATCCAAACAGCATAAGCACCATTTTTCCAGCTATCGAACTTATCTATTACAAGGCCAGCTTTACAATTATAGTGCATCGGCTGGGCTGAGATTATAATATCCGCCCAAGCGCATTCTTGTAATTGTGCGTAGAAATCGCGAATAAACGAGACTTTTTTACCATTGATATCAAAACGACAGCCCGATTCTCCGCAAGTGTAGAAATCACTAATATCACGCTCACCGCCTTTATATGGAAGCAATTTGGCAGATTTTTCCTCTAATCCATAGTATTTTTCCCAATTTTTACGCACAAAGCGCTCATTTCGGCGTGAAGATACATGTAACGCGCCCTCTTTTTGCTTAAAAGCGAATAATTTATGCGTAGAAGATACCAAAATATCTGGTTGAATCATATTTTGCGCCATCATAATCGCAACGGCAATAAGCGGCAAAGCCGCAAGTTTTCCCCAACCTTTCCACATAATTACAAACAGGCAAGAAAGCACAAGAATAACGAAAGACTCAAAGCTCCACGCAGACATACGCACCACCGCAGCAGGAAGCGACGCCGCCCAATAAGCAATATCAAGCATATAATCAATGCCCAGCCCAACAATTTGCAATGGCCAATAAGCAAGGCCAAAAACCATAAAAACCAAGCTTATAAGCGCAAAGGGCAATATAACAAACGCCAGCAACGGCACAGCTACAAAATTCGCAAGCGAGCCTAAATAGGAGACTTGCCCGAAATGATACAGCGCAAACGGCGCAGTTGCGATGCTTGCCACTAATGTAGTCATGCAAACCCCGATAAAATACAGCAAAACCTTGCGATGCCAGCCCGCTTGAGCGTTCCATTTCATCCAGTATTTACGGGTAATTTCATAGAAATATATAAGACAAATCACGGCAGCAAATGACATATGAAAACTAGCCGAGAGCAAGCTTTCAGGCGCGATTATTAACACCACAAGCGCGGCAAACGCCACTAAACGCAAAGAAATTGGCGAGCGATCAATAATAATAGCCAAAAACACTATCCCAATCATAAGCACTGCGCGTTGAGTTGGCACTGTTGAGCCTGCCAAAAACATATAAAAAATTGCACCGCAAAATGCAAAAACAGCAGCTATATTTTTAATCGAATATGTAAGAGCAAAATTTGGAAATAAACTTAATAACAGTCGCAAAAAGAAGAACATAGCCCCCGCAACAAAACCAACATGCAGACCTGAAATAGCAAGCATATGCGCCATCCCCGCATCGCGCACAGCTTGCTTATCCTCATCTGAAAGCGAGTTTTTCTGCCCGACTATCAGAGCAAGAGCTATGCTTGATTGCTCTGGCGTTAGGTTAGCTATGATTTGCTTTGCTATATAGTGACGCAAAGATTCGACGCTCCAAATACTAATATTTACATCCTGTATAATTTCAGGAGCATTATAAATAAAGCCAACCGCGCCAATGCCTTGAAAGTAAAGATAACGCCTAAAGTCAAAGCCCTCGGGGATTATCGGCGCAGAAGGAGCATTCAGCAACGCCAAAATCTTTATGCGTTGCCCGATCTTTATATCACCAAGCCCCTTGCGCAAGCGCATCCGTATCTTGCGCGGCGTTTTATCTGCGCTAAGGTCTTCAATATCTAAATCAGCAAGAACTAGCCTGCTGCCGTCGCCCTCTTCCAGCTTTTCAATCGAAATTACACTACCAATAATATCTACAGGGCCTATCTTTTTCTCTATCACGGGGGTTGCAATCAGGCTTGTGCGTAAATTTGCTGCTAAAAACCCAGAACAGATAAGCATTACCAAAAACATAACAAAAACAATGACATGCCCTGCCATGCTTTTATGTTTTATCGGGCGGGATAGCAAATAAACAGCCAATACAAAGCCCCACACAAAGATTGATAAAATCAATGGTGGCTCAAATGGCATATAAAAATATATCCCAATGCCGCAGGAAAAAAATACAGGTAGCCACAAGAAAAAATTTTCTTTTTGGTCAAAAACTCTACTCTCAAACCATGTAAAAATAGAGAGTATGCCTATGCTTTGTAGTTTTAGCATGATACAGTGCGCTGTTTTTTTATTAAGAGTAAGGTTTATATATTATGTCTGTTGTAACACGTTTTCCCCCTTCACCTACAGGATTTATGCATGTCGGAAATGCTCGCACTGCGCTTTTTAACTGGCTGTATGCGCGCAACATGGGCGGGAAATTTGTTGTACGTATTGAGGATACAGACAGAAAGCGTCACTCTTCAGCCGCCGTAGAAGCCATTATGGATGGCCTTGAATGGCTAGGGCTTGATCATGACGGTGAGGTTATATCGCAATTCTCGCGCCAAAAACGCCACGCGGAAATCGCGCAGAAAATGATTGATAATGGCCAAGCTTATTACTGTTATTGCAGCCCCCAAGAGCTTAGCGAAATGCGCGAGCTTGCAAAAAATGAAGGGCGTAAAACCTTTTATGATCGAAGATGGCGCGATACCAACCTCCCCATTCCCGAAGGCGTAGAGCCAGTTGTGCGCATTAAAGCTCCGCTTGATGGTGTAACGACTATTAACGATAAGGTTCAAGGCGAGGTTAGCGTCAATAACGACCAGCTTGACGATTTCATTATCCTGCGCAGCGATGCAACGCCGACTTATATGCTCTCGGTTGTGGTTGACGATCACGATATGGGCATCACGCATATTTTGCGCGGAGACGATCACCTCAACAACACATTTCGCCAAAAAGTTATCTTTGATGCGCTTGGCTGGGAAGTGCCTGTTTTCGCTCACCTGCCGCTTATTCATGGCGCGGATGGTGGAAAATTTTCCAAACGTCACGGCGCACAAAGCGTTCAGGAATATAGAGAGATGGGCTATCTGCCCGAAGCATTGGTGAATTACTTGCTGCGCCTTGGTTGGTCGCATGGTGATGATGAAGTTATACCGCGCGATAAAGCTATCGAATGGTTTAATCTGGAAAATATCGGCAAAGCCCCTGCCAAATTCGATTTCGCCAAGCTCGATAGCTTAAACGCTCATTACATCAATGAATCTGGGGCTGAAAGCTTGATTGAACAAGCCCTGCCATTTTATGAGCAACGCCATGGAATCACTCTTGACGAGCTTGCCAAATCCCGCATTACCCAAGGAATTGATGAGCTAAAGTCACGTGCGAAGACATTGCTGCAATTCGTTGATGAATCAGCATTTTATGCCAAAGCTCTACCGTTTGTTTATAATGAAAAAGCACTTAAAAATCTTAATGACGCGGATGAAATATTACAAGCCCTGAAAACTGCGTTTGAAAACACTGATGAGCTTACCTCCGATAAAGTGCAGGAAATTTGCAAAGCCGTAGCCGATGAATTTAAAGACAGTAAACTTGGTAACGTTGCAATGCCGCTGCGCGCTGCGCTCACAGGAACAACCGTATCACCTTCGATTTTCCATGCTGCGGAGATATTGGGAATGCAAGAAACATGCGCCCGCATTCAAGCTGCTATTGATAGATAAACTATAGCCAAAACGCTTTATTTGTAATATGATACCCTTCTATTCTCGCGCGGGATGTTCTTTCTCGCACTTATAAATCTAAGGATTAGTTATTATGGTGCATAACCCAAAAACAGATAAAACCTTTACCCTAACCAACGATCAAAGCGGCGAAAGCATTAAACTGCCCGTTTTAGAGGGAAGGCAAGGCCCGCCTGTTATTGATATCCGCAAATTATATGCGCAAACAGGGCATTTCACCTTTGACCCTAGCTTCACCGCTACGGGAAGCTGTAAGTCCCGCCTTACCTTTATTGACGGTGAGAAAGGTATTTTAGAGCATCGTGGCTATTCTATTTCTGATCTGGCAGGGAAAAGCAGCTTCTTAGAAGTCGCACATTTATTGCTTTATGGTGATTTACCAAACAGAGAGCAAAAAGACGAGTTTGAGCATCAAATAACCTATCATACCATGGTTGATGAGCAAGTTAACTTCTTCTATCGTGGCTTTAGACGTGATGCCCATCCTATGGCTATTATGTGTGGAGTTATTGGCGCATTATCGGCATTTTATCATGATTCCCTTGATATAAACGATCCAAAACAACGCGAATTATCAGCGCATCGCTTAATTGCTAAAGTCCCTACTTTGGCGGCTATGACGTATAAATATTCAATCGGCCAGCCATTTATGTATCCGCGTAATGATTTGTCATTCTCGGAGAATTTCCTATATATGTGCTTTGGTGTTCCGTCCGAGCCATATAAAGTAAACCCCATCCTTGCGCGGGCGATGGATAAAATATTTATCCTCCACGCCGATCATGAGCAAAATGCATCAACTTCTACTGTTCGCCTAGCAGGATCATCTCAAGCCAATCCGTTTGCTTGTATTGCAGCGGGAATGGCCTCTCTTTGGGGGCCTGCTCATGGCGGAGCTAACCAAGCGGTGCTTGAAATGCTGGATCAAATTGGCTCGGTTGATCGCATCCCTGAATTTATTGAACGCGCAAAAGATAAAGATGATCCGTTCCGCCTTATGGGCTTTGGTCATCGCGTTTACAAAAACTTCGACCCACGCGCCAATGTACTAAAAGCTGCATGTGACGAAGTATTGGAAGAGCTGGGAGTAAATGACCCGCACCTAGAACTAGCAATGGAGCTTGAGCGTATTGCTCTGGAAGATGAATATTTCATTCAAAGAAAACTATTCCCGAATGTTGATTTCTATTCTGGCATAATTCTAAAAGCCATGGGCTTTCCAACCAGCATGTTTACGGTGCTGTTTGCAGTTGCTCGCACAGTTGGTTGGATATCTCAATGGAAAGAAATGATCGAAGAGCCAACACTACGCATTGGCCGCCCAAGACAGCTATATACTGGCCCTGTCGCAAGGCCTTATGTAGAACTTGAAGATCGGTAAACTATTTAAAACCCACAACCTAACCATAACCTTTTCTTGAAAAAGGAAATTCATAAATATCAATATGCTAGGCTGATTCCTCGGCTTCGCTCGCTACTGCTTCTAATAAGAAAGTAAATTCTTCCTTGTAAGTTAGACCAAGCCTTGGTGTGATTGATTTTTTTCACCCCCAAGGCTCAGATAACTTATGCTCCCGCCCTAGCTCTACATAGTGCGGAGCAGACCATTTTATATAATCCAATTCCTTTTCCGTAAGATCACGCATATATTTTGCGGGGCTGCCCGCCCAAAGCTCGCCCGATGGGATGCTTTTATTCGGAGTTAACAACGCTCCCGCGGCTAGCATTGCATTGCTCTCAACAACCGCACCATCCATAACGCATGCACCCATTCCAACAAAGGATAAATCCTCTAACGTACAAGCATGGATAATAGCATTATGCCCAACCGTTACATCATCACCGATATATGTGCCTTGAAAATCCGTTGTTACATGAATGACTGTGCCGTCTTGAATATTAGTGCGCTCACCGATTTTTATATTGTTAACATCCCCGCGAAGAACGCAGCCATACCAAATATTGCTATCCTTACCGATTTTAACATCACCAATGATAGATGCACTCGGCGCGATAAACGCCGTGTCATGAATTTTTGGCATAATCCCTTTATATGGGAGGATAAAATTAATCATAGCAAGTATCATAAACAAAAAAATAGCTAGTTACAAGCTGTAGTAGTTTTTGAAATGAACAACTCCGCTGCAAGCAACGAGGTATAACGTCATTGCGAGAAGCACATCACTTCAAGAAATAGCGTTTCTTAATCTCGCCATTATCAAGTTCAAAGACTAGCGGGATGCCCGTGCCAAACTCTGCATCATTAATGCTATCGGGAGTTTCAACGCCTAAAATTATCAGCATAGCGCGGAGCGAATTTCCATGCGCTGCTATCAGTACATTCTTGCCGCTCTCAACCAAAAATTTGATATTGCTCTCATAATAAGGGCGCACGCGGTTTTCGACTACGTCCTTCAAACACTCGCCATTTGGGGGCTGCGTATCATAGGATCTGCGCCAAATATGGACTTGCTCGTCGCCGTATTTAGCGCGGGTTTCATCCTTGTTTAAGCCAACTAAATCGCCGTAATCGCGCTCACGCAGATCATCATGAATTATCATGCTATCGATTAGCTCGCCCTGCCCCGCCGCTTCCAAAGCCAAACGAGCGGTTATATTCGCGCGTTGCAAAGTACTGGTAAACACCTGATCAAAATCAATATTTGCAGCTTTAAGCAGCTCTCCCGCAGCCTTAGCCTCGGCAATTCCTTGATCGGTTAGAGGCGCATCATAAAAACCTGTGAATTTATTATCCAAATTCCATTGGCTCTGCCCGTGGCGCAGTAATACAAGATAGTTCGACATTATTTATAATCCTTTACTTTTGCGGCGAATAATGGCATTAATATCATCGTTTGAAAAGCTGTAATTTGAGCTGGCTTTACGGTTGACAATTAAGGGCATAATTTAAATGCTTTTAACAGTCCACCGAAGACCTTTCAAAAATAAAGCTTCAAGAACAATAATAACCACGTTTACATGGGTGAGCGTGGTATACGACATGTAACATAAGGAAATATAAATGTTTAACATATATAAAAAAGAAATAGATTTTGCTGGTAAAACACTAACACTGGAAACAGGTAAAATCGCACGTCAAGCTGATGGCGCAGTATTAGCAACAATTGGCGAAACATCAGTGCTTTGCGCCGTTACAGGACGCAAAAATGTTAAAGAAGGGCAAGATTTTTTCCCTCTTTCAGTTCACTATCAAGAAAAAACATATTCAGCAGGTAAAATCCCGGGTGGATTTTTCAAACGCGAAGCTCGCCCTAGTGAAAAAGAAACACTAACATCACGTTTGATTGACCGCCCAATCCGCCCGCTATTTCCAAAGGGCTTCCTTAATGAAGTTCAAGTGGTTTGTACGGTTGTATCTCATGACCTTGAAAATGACCCTGATATGATTGCAATGATCGGCGCATCTGCGGCTCTTACAATCTCGGGCATTCCATTCATGGGGCCAATTGGCGGCGTTCGCGTGAGCTACAAAGACGGCGAATACATCATCAACCCACCAATGCAAGATGTTGGCGACATGGAGCTTGACCTTGTTGTTGCTGGTACGCAAGAAGGCGTTTTAATGGTTGAATCCGAAGCTTCCGAGCTTAGCGAAGAAATCATGCTTGGCGCGGTTAATGCAGGTCACGAAGCATATCAAAGCGTTATTGCAGGCATTATTGGCTTGGCTGAAATGTGCGCAAAAGACATGTGGGATATTTTGGAAGAGCCATCAGTCGTTACTAAAATGGCTGCCGACCTCAAAAAGAAATTCGCAAAAGACGTTGAAAAAGCATATGCGCTTACAGATAAAATGGAGCGTCAAGACGCAGTAGGAGCAGCGAAAACTGCCGCTATCGAAGCGTTCACAGACAATGATAATGGTCTTGGCGAAGCCGTAGTAGCAGCCAAATTCAAATCTTTAGAAGCCGACGTAGTTCGCGGAAGCATCCTTAAAACTGGCAAGCGCATTGACGAGCGTGACACAAAAACTGTGCGCCCTATCGTTTCCGAAGTCGGTATATTATCACGTACACACGGATCGTGCTTGTTCACTCGCGGCGAGACACAAGCTCTTGTTGTTGTGACACTAGGAACTGGTCAGGATGAGCAAATCATGGATCGCCTTGAAGGTGAATACAAAGAACGCTTCTTGCTACATTATAACTTCCCTCCATATTCTGTTGGTGAAGCTGGTCGCATGGGTCCTCCGGGTCGTCGTGAGATTGGGCATGGTAAATTGGCGTGGAGATCACTCCACCCACTATTGCCAAGTGCAGAAGAATTTCCATATACAATGCGTAGCGTTTCCGAGATTACAGAGTCTAACGGCTCATCTTCTATGGCTACTGTTTGTGGTACTTCACTTGCTCTTATGGACGCTGGTGTGCCTTTGAAAGCTCCAGTTGCGGGTATTGCTATGGGTCTTATCAAGGAAGGCGATAAGTTTGCCGTTCTTTCAGACATCCTCGGTGATGAAGATCACCTTGGTGACATGGATTTCAAAGTTGCTGGTACTGAAAAAGGTATTACTGCCCTTCAGATGGATATCAAAATTACATCCATCACAAAGGAAATCATGGAAGTTGCGCTTGATCAAGCTAAAGACGGACGTATCCATATCCTTGCTGAAATGGCAAAAGCACTTACAGAAGGTCGCGGCGAGCTTAACGCTAACGCTCCTCAAATCGTCAGCATCCAAATCCCAACTGATAAAATCCGTGAAGTTATCGGAACAGGCGGCAAAGTTATCCGTGAGATGATCGAAGTTACAGAAACCAAGATCGATATCGAAGATGACGGCACAATCAAGATCGCTGCGACAAATTCCGAGAGCATCGAAAAAGCTATCGCCATGATTAAAGCGATTACTGATGAGCCTGAAGTTGGCGTTGTCTATACTGGTAAAGTCGTGAAATGTGTTGATTTCGGCGCATTTGTTAACTTTATGGGCGCAAAAGACGGCCTTGTTCACATCTCTGAACTTGCCGATCACCGCGTTGCTAAAACTACGGATATCATTAATGAAGGTGACGAAGTTAAAGTGCTTCTAACTGGCGTTGATAACCGCGGTAAAGTTAAGCTTTCCATGAAACAAGTGGATCAAGAAACTGGCGAAATCATCGTAAAAGAAGACGCACAAGCGGCTGGTTAAAAACTGACATAACCGTCATCTCGAACGCGAAGCGGAGAGATCTTATTTAATTGCAATATTTAAGATCTCTCATATTCATTCGAGATGACACTTTTTAAAAGGGTGTGTTTCTATGGTTAGATGTCTCATCGCATTACTAATCCTTATATATTCCGTCCCTTCTTCAGCAGAAGAAACAATCAAATTTAAATTTGATAATATAGACATAGTTTCATGGCATATGGATTATATGCAGCAATATAAGGATACCAAAATCGTAAGTTCACATAAAGAACTATATAAAGCATTAGGCACTGTTAGCTAATTATTGGGCGTAGCATGATTTTTATAGAAGCTAGAGCAGTGAAGCTCCACGGGGCAAGCCCCGTGGTATCACCGCTTCGCGCGTGACCTGCGGTCACAATTCAAGCTTCGCTTGTCCAGTATCTTCTTTTCCTTGGCTCTCAATATAGCGCTTAATAATACCTT
>JAMONE010000254.1 GCA_027066695.1 Micavibrio sp.
GGAGGAATCCATGATAATTTCAGATCCCTCGACAAAAGCTCGGGATGACAAAAAAACGCCCCAAGGGGCGAGGAATTAGACCCGAAAAGAGATTAAAGATGAATATGTATATAATTGTGTTTACGAAATAAGTTCTGATGGGATTCCTGAGTTTATAGAGCTTGATATTTCAAGTAATGTTAAGCCGCTTATTTAGCTATAGAAACCTTCCAAAGCCACTTCAATAACATTAGCATCCGCGCCGTCCATATGTGGCAGAGTGCTTAAGAGCTGGCGGTATTTCTTTGCACCAGCTAGCCCTTGAAATAATCCCGTCATATGGCGGGTGATGGATTTTACGGGCGTGCCATAATCCTTCATTTGCTGCTCGATATAGGGAATCATAGCGCGGGCGATGTCTATGCGGCTTGCTATATCATTATTATTAAACACGGCTTTTTCCAGCTCTGCGAGAATATACGGATTTTGATAAGCTTCGCGCCCGAGCATCGCGCTGTCAAAGGTTTTTAGATGCTCTTGCACATCTTTCACGGTTTTTATATCGCCGTTAACCGAGATATTAAGCTCTGGGTGAGCAGCTTTTATCTCGCCCGCGCGCGCATAGTTAATCTTAGGTATGGTGCGGTTTTCTTTAGGGCTTAAGCCTTGCAGCCAGCATTTACGCGCATGAATGATGAAATTGGTGCATCCTGCATTTTTTACCAAGGATATAAATTGATCCAAAAATTCATACGAATCATGCTCATCAATTCCAATGCGGCATTTAACGGTAACAGGGATATCCACAGCCGCGATCATTGCCTCCACTGCTTTGGCTACGGTTTGTGGCTCTTTCATAAGAATTGCGCCGATTCTACCTTTTTGCACGCGATCCGAGGGACAGCCGCAATTTAGATTAATCTCGTCATAGCCGTGATCTGCTCCCATTTTTGCACAAAGAGCCAAATCCTCGGGATTTGATCCGCCTAGCTGTAAGGCTACGGGATGCTCGGCTTTACTGAAGTTTAAAAAACGCTGCCTATCGCCATGAATAAGTGCGCCAGTAGTCACCATCTCTGTATATAACAACGCATTTGGCGAAATTAAGCGGTGAAAATAGCGACAATGACGATCAGTCCAATCCATCATTGGTGCAACGCTTATTGGGTGTTTGCTTTTATTTGCTTGTGAGATGACTGCTTTACTCAACTTTCCGCTGGCTTGTCAGGTCTTTTTATATCCTGATTATGACTTATTTTAATACATTTTGTTGGCTCCATGCCTACAAATAAATTGGATTTATACCAATTTTGCAGCTTTGCTTTTGCCTTCCTCGATATATGAATAATGGATAGATCATGAATATATGATTCTATTCGAAAATAGCTATAAATTGATTAATTTACAGCTAAAGCCTCTTTCCGTCTGAATACGGAGGATTTAAATCAAAAAAGGAACATTAAAACTGACCATCATCCGAGGATATAGATTTATCAGGCATAAAGTTAGAGAAGTCAAACCCACCAGTTGATTCTGGTGCTTGGTTATTAGCTTGTGATGCGTCTAGCTCTGCTTTTTGTTTTGCTTCTAGCTCTGCTTTTACAGCTTCAGGATCTTTTCCTGCGGCTTTCAGACCTTTATTATAGGCAGTTTCAAATTCCTGATATGTACATAGACCAAGCTCGGCTGGATGGCGTGGCTTTAAGTTTGGCGTGTTAGGGTGGCTGCGCTCACGAATAGCTGCGATTGTAGGTTTTGTTGTTCCCACAAGCTTACAGATTTGAGCATCTGAAATTTCGGCATTATTCTTGATGATATAAGCAATAGCATCAGGCTTATCCCCGCGTTTCGATACAGGAGTATAGCGTGGCCCTTTAGAACGCGCCTTAACGGAAGGAAGGTTTCTCTTCGCAATTTTTAACGAAGCCGCGGGATCTGCCTCACAGCGTTCCAGCTCTTCTTTTGTAAGCTCACTATGTTCAATTGGATTGCGCCCAACAAGACCTTTGCCAATTTCTTCGTTTGCCAAAGCCTCGACTTCGATCTCTGTTATATTTGTGAAATCTGCAATTTGCTTGAATGTTAGCGCAGTATTTTCAATTAACCAAACTGATGTTGCTTTTGGCATTAATAGTGTTTCGCTTTGCTGTACGGCCTTCGCCATTTCTTTCTCCTGAAGTAATATATAAGTCGTTAAGTGCATCGAAACCTGTCCCTTGGTCAATGCATTATTTAAACAAAATGTTTAGGGAACGAGCAGAATATAAGCTATATTCTTTTTTAATGCTAGTTTTTTATTTTAAGATAATTTTAAGTTAATATGCATATGCTGGAGCTGTGGTATAATGTTTGATGATGATCGTCCTAAAGCTAAGCCTGAAATGGTTTTTCCGCGTAATATAGTTGATTTATCGGTTTCGGAATTAAATGACTATGTCATTGAGTTGAAGGAGGAAATTATCAGAGTGAGCTGCGACATTAAAAAGAAAAAAGCATCACAGGATGCGGCGGCTTCATTTTTTAAATAATCAATTTTACAGAGGAAAATCATGCGTATAGAAGAAGATGTTAAACTGGATTTTAAAGATGTTTTGATTCGTCCAAAGCGATCTACGTTATCCTCTCGTAAGGATGTGGATATAACACGTGATTATCAGTTTAAGTGGAGTGGGCGCAAATACCACGGTGTTCCCATTATTGCGGCTAACATGGATGGCGTTGGTACGTTCGACATGGCGCGCGCTTTTCAAAAAACCCAAAGCGGGATGAGCGTTGCTCTGCATAAGCATTACCCGTTGGAGCAATTAATTGAATATTTTGACGAAAACTCTTCCGAATCTGTATGGTACAGTATCGGTATGGCCAGCCAAGATCGCGAGAAAATGACCGAGTTCTTAAAGCTGCGCCCGTCTAAAATAGATAAAATCTGCCTCGACGTTGCTAATGGCTATAGCGAGCATTTCCTCGATTTTGTTAAACGTGTCCGCGATCAAGTGCCTGACATAACTATCATGGCTGGTAATGTTGTTACGGGTGAGATGGTCGAAGAGCTAATATTAAGCGGCGTTGATGTTGTTAAAGTTGGTATTGGCCCAGGCAGCGTTTGCACGACGCGCAAGATGACTGGTGTTGGTTATCCGCAATTATCTTCAATTATTGAGTGCGCGGACGCGGCGCATGGGCTTGAGGGATTAATTTGCGCCGATGGCGGTTGCGCTGTTCCGGGGGATATTGCAAAAGCATTTGGCGCGGGCGCTGATTTTGTGATGCTTGGCGGTATGCTTGCAGGCTATGACCAGTCAGAGCAAAATATAGTTGAAGAAAACGGCAAAAAATTCGTTAGCTTCTACGGTATGAGCAGTGATACGGCCATGACAAAACATAAAGGCGGAGTTGCTGAATATCGCGCAAGCGAAGGTAAGACCGTTAAAATCCCTTATCACGGTGATATATCTAACATTTTGCAAGATATTTTGGGCGGCGTTCGCTCGGCTTGTACTTATGTTGGTGCGCGCAGCTTGAAAGAGCTGTCCAAGCGCACAACATTTATCCGCGTAAGCCAGCAGTTAAATACTATTTTTGGTGACCAATAAGATTACCTTGCGCAGGCTCGCTTAAATGGATAGAGTGTGCGCTTGATATATAATTTGAGCAGGAGTTTTTATTTATGGAAGAAGATATTCAAACAAGGTTAGAAGATACATCTAAAAATTGTTTAGAGGCTTATAATGTTTGGAATGAGAAAAAACAGGATAAAAAAGCTCAAGGCGATTTGCATTCTGCAATACATGAGTTGCGTAAGGTTTCCTCTCGTTTAGAGATTGAACTTGCCATTAGTGAGCGTGAGCATATAACGTCAAAGCCTATACCTATTCCATCTCATCGCTCGAATAATAAGGGGGCTTCTGCGCCAATATTGGCGCAATCTTCCATGGATGATGGTAGTGGTGGTGGGAAGCCTATCGTGCAAAAATCTGCACCAAGGCGCCGTCGCACACAGCCACCTCAGACGAAGTAATCTTAAAATTTTAAAAAACCCTAAAATTACCCAAAACCGCTTTCCCTGCGCCATTCTCGCGCAAGCAGGAATGACGATTTTGATTTTTACTGTGGATAAGCAAGCTAATATTTATAGATAGTTATGAGTTTTTTGTAGGGATACCGCGCCTTGCAAGCTCATCTGCGCGTTCATTGCCAATATTACCTGAATGCCCCTTCACCCAGATAAATTCGACATTATGCTTTGAAACAAGCGAATCGATCTTCTGCCAAAGAGCCTTGTTCTTTACAGGCTGCTTCTTGGAATTTTTCCAGCCCTTTTTCTTCCAGCCATCCATCCAGTCAGTAATGCCGTGTATTACATATTTGCTGTCAGTATATAATTTAACATTGGAGCGCTTTTTCAAGGATTGCAAAGCCTCAACCACAGCCATCATCTCCATACGATTATTAGTGGAGTCTTCTTCTCCTCCAAATATTTCCTTTTCATGCTCGCCACATAACAATATAGCCCCCCAGCCTCCTGGACCGGGATTGCCGCTACATGCGCCATCAGTGTATATTTCTATAAGCTTAGACATTATGCTGCCTCAAAATATTCGTCGATATAATGTTCTAATATTTCAATAAATTCGCTGGAAGATTTAAGATCTTTAAACTCATCAGAATCAATGCTCACACCATATTTATCAGCTAATTTCTGATATTTTGGCTTACGCGCTTCGTATAATTTGGGAAATACCCAACGCGAAAAATCATCAGGATCAATTTCATCCGTATTACCAAGGTCATTCTCTGATAAAAATTCATCCAGTTTTTCAGTTAAAAACGCCGAAGGGTAAAATAGGGGTTTGGGATAATCTTGCGCTCTTTGTAACACAGCTTTTTCAGCTTCCTCGCCTGCTTTTAAGTAAACAAACACAGCCTTTTCACCTAGCTTTTTCATAAGCTTTTCATCTTCAAGCTCGCATAGGCTGCCTGTTGTATCGAGAACGAAATGCCCTTTTGCTGCGCCAACGATATCAACCGCAGCATATAGCGATGCAATTTCTGCATCATAATAAGCTTTTTGACGGGCTTTAAATTTTTCCAGTGTAAATCCGCCTTTTTCAGGATCACCAATTTTACCCAAATAATCAGATAATAAAGATATATCATCCATCGTG
>JAMONE010000255.1 GCA_027066695.1 Micavibrio sp.
AGAGTAATTTGAATTAGAAATAGTACAAAATCGTCATTCCAAACTTGATTTGGAATCCACATATATTTGAACCGCAGAGGCGCAGAGAACGCAGAGTTTTTCTTTGTGAATTTTTAAATTCAAGTTATTATGGCAATTTTGATTTAAAATAAGACATTTGCCCCTTTCGTCATTACACGGTTTATCCGTGTAATCCATGGATTACAGCATGCGCTGGAATGATAATTTTGTACTATTATTAACCTAAACTACTATATAAATCTCTTTTAGGATCATATTCCCCGTAGCTTGCTGCGCTTCGTGTCATTGCGAGGAGCGTTAGCGACGCGGCAATCTAATCGGTTTGGATTGCTTCACTGCGTTCGCAATGACGAGGTGGTGACCCTAATGTTTTTATGAATTGAGCGACGGTGATGTTGTAGCAGCAGGTGTAGTGCTTGCTGCTATTTGTGCGCTTTCTTCTCTTACGCCTATTCCATCAAATGGTAGCGGGGATGGTTGAGCGGAATCTTTTTCTGCTGTACCACCATTGTTGAATGCTGTTGCTAATTGGGTGTTTGGGCTCTGTTCTAAGTGTGATAATTGTTTGTTATATATATCAAGTCGTTGTTCTATAACATCTTGATATCGGTATAACGCTTCGGCGGCAGATGCGCTGCCTTTGAAAAAGTAAGGGTTTTGCTCTGCCACGCGGCCTATTTTTTCCATGACAGGTTCTTCATTGCCAATTGCTATTATATCTCTTAATTCTTTTGCATTTCCTGCGCCTGCATTATATGCGGTGTATAATATGCCCCAAGATTCACGCTCCATTGGGTCTACACCAAGTAATTTGGAGTTTCCTTTGCTTAAAAATGCCGAGGCATAAGTGGATACTATCGGGTCATATTGATATTCATTTAAAGATCCTCGAGTTTTATAACCAGCAAGTATTTCATCAGCTTTTTCAGGGTAATCTTTTTCTATAAGAGCCGCTATTTTAGCTCCATGAAATTGCATCATGTCATCCCATGTTTCTTGAGCAAATTGCCAATCACCCTCGCACCCTGTGTTACTTACTAATTTTGTTCCGAAATCACTTTCAAAGCCCCACAATCCCTTCATAAATTCAGGAGATATTCCTGTGGCTGCGGCGGCTAGCGGTATGGTGTCTATAACAGCTTGCTGGCGTTCTCCTATAGTTATTTTATCGATAGGGGAGGTGGTTGTTGGGGTAGGCATCGCTTTTGCGAATTTATCCCAGTCTACAGTTCTTGTGTAATTTATATTTTCTATTGTTGCTGTGGCTGCGCTTATTGCGCTAATATCGCCAGATACAACATTACTTACAGTTTGTTTAAATTCGTCTTGGTCGAGGCCTAGAGCGTTGGATAGCTGGTCTGCTGCGCCGCCTTTTGCAAGTGTTTCTTCATTGCTATCCCAGAAGAATGCAAAGAGGAGTGTTAGTAACCCCAAGCTATTGGTTTTATCTGAAAGCTCATTATCTCGGCGAGTGCGTTTTTTTTCACCATCATTATCAGTGCTAGCAAACATGGTTGGTGTCGTTGGTTTAGGGGGGGCAGTCGGCAAGCGTCTGCCGCCGCCAAGCTCTGTCGCTGTTACATTACTGTTATTTGTTGAATCTATGTTCAATATAACACCCTTTTTAATTATATATTCAGCGCTTTTTGCGCCTTTTTCAACCTTATTATTCTGTAGTCTATAGAATTATTCCTAATTCGTCAAATTTAACCCATATGCATTGGAAATTTAAGTGTGTCTTGTTGTTCCAATTTCAAGCGTAATTCTTCTTGTGCTAATCTTTCAGCCTCTAACTCGTCTGGGTTTGTGCCAGTGCCGAATCCTGATGAGACAAGTGACAAGGTTGGCGGGTGGCTGTCTGCTGCACCAACATATGTTGGTGTTGGTCCCGATACTGGGTTTGTCTTGTTAAAATCACCATCCGCGAAACTTGGTACTGAGCTGTAATCAGTAGTTATATTTGGTGAGCCAATCTCCACTCCATTTTCTAGGAGCATATCATCTATATGATTTGCTACTGGTGAGGCTTTAAGCACATCATATTGATCAGGTGATAAAGGCACACCATTTAGTGCGGCTAGCTCGATTTGCTCTAATGCTTGATTATAGGCTGCGTCATATTCCTCTGGAGTGATCTTAGGAGTATCTAATGTGTAATCATTTGTTTCTTGATCTGTATGCTTGGTATCAGTAGTGTTCGTGGACTGAAATTCTTTTAGTTGTGCGTTTGCTTCTTGAATAGATATTTCATTTGCGGCTATCTGACGTTCTATTTCATTGATTTTACCAATATCCCCTTCAAGCAGGCTGCCTTCGTTTTTTAGATCGTCTATAGTGGTGTTTAACGTTTCAAGAGTTAATTTATTGGATGCTATGGATTCTTGTGCATCTTCTTGCCCAAGGCGTGCTTTGTAGGCTTCTTCACTTACTGTCTCGTTAGCAAATTTTTTATTTATTACAGTTTCACTAGGGGATTGGATTCCTAAAAGCGAGCTTTGAGGAGTTGCGCCGAAAGCAGAGGATGACATAGCTTGTGATGCTTGTGATTGGGATAATAAGAGTGACATATCGCCGCCGCCATCTACTCCCTTAGTAAAATTGGCAACTTGTGGGTCATCTTGGGCATATTGAGTATGTTCGCCGTTTTCATCGATGTGGTAATATGATGGAGTGTCGCCGCTGCGATCAATATGAACTTCATTGCCATTAATATCTTTGATTACAGGGATTGCAAGAGATTGGCTATTTCCAACGGAAGAAGCACCTAAATATATCGAGCGTTGCTCGGCTTCGTTGCCTCCTGCAATCATTGTGTTTAGGGCGGTTGTTGATGTATCAAGATTTTCTTGCTGCTGGGCTATTTCCGATTGGGTGAGGTCAACTTGTGCTTCGGTATCAAAAATTTGTCCTTTTGTTTCTTCTAGCTTTTGTTGTTTTTCTTGCCCCAGTTCATCAAATGCATTTAATATGTAGGTTTGCGCTTCTTCCCCGCTTAAAGGGCCATCTTTGGTTTGTATTATAACGCCTGCGGCAGCAATATTTTTTGCAAAGATCATTTGGTTTTCTGATGTAACTCCAGCTTTTGTCGATAACGCCATTAAGTTTGAAGCTTCTGCTTCACTTATTTCATTATCATTTATTGCCACAGTAATGGCTGCGGTAAGATTTGTGCGAGTTTCTATCATAGCGACTTTTTCTTGCTCATGTTCTAATGTGCCACAGCTTGAAATTACACCAGTTATATCTAGATCACCTTTGCTGAAAGTAATAATATTACTTCTAAGTTCGGTGTTGTTTTTTATGGTTTCTATTGTTTCTTGGGCTTTTTGCACATTTTGCTCGGCGGCAGTAATGCTTCTTTTTAAATCTTCTAGTTGTCCTTCAGGGTCGCCTGATTGCTCGGCGTCGTGTTTTTGCTTCATTAAATCGGCAAGGCTTGATTGTGCCAGTCCGAATTCGTTATTGGCTTTATCAAGGCTTTCAGAGGTTGAGGTTCTTAGTTCTTTATATAAGTCTTGCGCAGCTTCAGAGTTTTTTATTTCTGCTTTTTTGCTATCGATGAGTGCTTGTTGATATTCTTTTTCCGAATCTGGCGTAGTTTTTAAATTTTTCTCTAGTTCTGATAACTCAGCTTTTTGTGCTGAAAGACGCTCTTCCGTATCTGTGATGTTTTTATCGAGATCATCTAAAAGAGCTTTAGCTACGGTAGTTAGCTCACTTAATTGCTCACCCACTTCTTTAACTGCTTCTCCTAGGTCTTCAATTTTTTCGCCTAGTTTAGCATATGCAGCGGTTATTTGCTGCATAGTCATGGCAAAAACTTTACGGTTTTTGTCGCCTTCTTTTTTAGCATCATCACGATTATCTTCAGCAGCGGAAAAGGTTGTTCTTTTGCCATTACCCGCACCAGACAGGGCTTGGCCAAGCTGTATTTTTGCACTTTCTGGAGAAAAGCCAAACCCTGCGCTACTGCTACCATTATTATTAGTCATATCTTTGTAAGCCCCTTAATTCTTTTATTATTTGGTTTTTATCGTATGCGCATTCATTTTATAATTTATTGCACGCAATCACGTTATTTCAACACTCTGCTTCCACTATACGTTAATTAATGAGTGTTTGTCAAAAACTATTAAATTTATTAGTTTCCAAATGGAAATAGTGATGCTAACCTTTTGGCACATGTAGTTCCAAGTATTTAAACGGAGTCCTTATTTTATGAATATTCATGAGTATCAAGCAAAAGATTTATTAGAGAAATACGGCGTTGCCGTTCCAAAAGGCATAGCTGCGATGAGCGTTGATGAGGCAGTAAAAGCCGCCGAATCAATGAGTGATAGCACGCTATATGTTATAAAAGCGCAAATCCACGCAGGTGGACGTGGTGCGGGGCATTTCAAAGATGCTCCTGATGATAAGGGCGGCGTTCGTCTTTGTAAAACCGTGGATGAGGTGCGCGCGGCGGCTGAGGCTATGATGGGTAACATCTTGGTAACGAAACAAACCGGCGCGGAAGGTAAAGAGGTTCAGCGTCTATATGTTACGGACGGCGTTGATATCGAAAAAGAATATTACTGCTCGGTTGTGCTTGATAGAGTAACAAGCCGCCCGACATTCATGGTATCTACCGAAGGCGGAATGGATATCGAGGAAGTGGCAGAGCATAGCCCTGAAAAAATTATCAAAGTATCCGTTGATCCTGCGAGCGGTATTTCAGGGTTTCATTGCCGTAAATTGGCGTTTGGTCTTGGCCTTAAAGGCGCACAAGTCAAAAGCGCGGTTAAGTTTTTCTCTGCTTTATATAAAGCATTCATGGAGCTTGATGCCTCTACGGTTGAGATTAACCCTATGATTCTTGCTGGCGATGAAGTTATGGCTTTGGACGCTAAGATGAATTTTGATCCGAACGCTCTATATCGCCATCCTGATATTTTGGCTCTGCGCGATGAAAGCGAAGAAGATGCTAGTGAGAAACTCGCTGCTGATAACGAGCTTTCATATGTGCGTTTGGATGGTGATATTGGCTGTATGGTTAATGGCGCGGGCTTGGCGATGTCTACTATGGATATTATCAAGCTTAAAGGCGGCGAGCCTGCAA
>JAMONE010000256.1 GCA_027066695.1 Micavibrio sp.
AGCTTTCGTTAAATAATAGCCCCCATGCTTGTTCTATATAAGGGAAATAAGCAAGGGAGATTTAATATGATTACTCTACCATATTTAGATGAGCTACAATCCACGTCCGAGCAATGGGAGATTTACTCGCGCTTTATGGGGCATATGCGCCATGTTCCTGTTAGCCGAATGGAGATCAAAATATTATCCTCAATTCAGTTTAGCGCAGATATGATGTATTCCAGTGATGCTTATATCTCTAAGGAGCTTGTAGAGATGGGGTTGTGCGCTCCGAGGATTGCTTTTCCTGTAGAGTTTCTTGATTATGCTGATAGTTCGGCGTTGCGCTGTGGCTTTGATATAGGCGCACCATCGGATGCGATGATGAGCCTTATTAAGCAATGGTCAACAAATACAGAGCAGCTTAAATTTGCCTCTTTCCGTCATATCCATAATGTTGTTAAAGAGTTGGTTTAGGGTTAAGGCCTAATCGTTGACACGTGAGTAATCGTTTTTCACGTTATTATTATCATTAGAAAGCAACCTTCCTAATAGGCCTGTTATGCCGCTATCATCATTATGAAAGACTTCTGGCTTTTGCTTTGAGTTGCCGTAAAGCATTATATCTCGCCAGATTCTAGCAGGTATATTTCCGCCAGTGACATTTCGCATCGGGCTGTTGTCATCATTGCCAAGCCAAATGACAGCCACCATTTTATCTGTATAGCCAGCAAACCAAGCATCGCGGCTGTTTTGTGATGTGCCTGTTTTACCCGAAGCAGGGAAGGGGAGCTTGGCAGCGCGGCCTGTGCCTTCATTTATCACATTTTCCATCATTTTAGATATCTCTCTCGCATGTTTTTTGCGAATTACGGATTGATATGATTTAGGCTTTTTGCGCTCATATAAGATGCGGCCTTCGCCGTTGGTTATGCGCGTTATAGCATATGGAAAGACACGGTAGCCCCCATTTGCAAGCACACTATAGGCTGTTCCCATTTCCAGCATAGATATGCCAGAGCTGCCTAATGTAAGGCTAAGGTCGCGCTCTAATTTTGATATAATGCCAAGCCTTTTGGCTGTTTTAATTATTGCGCCCATGCCTAAATCTTTTGCTATGCGCACGCTGGCAGTGTTCATGGATTTTGTTAGAGCCATGCTAAGTGTTGTTTGTCCATAATATTTATTTGCAAAATTTTTCGGCCTGTATTCACCTTTGGTAATTGGAGCGTCGAGAACTTTACTATTCGCGCTCCAGCCATTTTCAAGTGCGGTTAAATAGACGATAGGTTTGAACGCTGAGCCAGGCGGCCTGCGTGCTTGTGTGGTTCTGTTGAACTGGCTTTGTGCATAGCTATACCCGCCAATCATGGATATTATTGCGCCATCAGGGCGCATTATAATGGCCGCTCCTTGAGAAACATAGCTGGCCTCATCTGCGCTGTCTATTGCATTTTTAATAGTGCTTTGGGCGTGTGTTTGTATATGCGTATCCATTGTTGTTTCAATTACCAAATCCATATCTGGCCTGCCAACAAGATCATCTAGTCCGTCAATAATCCAATCGGTAAAGTAACGTACATTTTGCCCTGCTTTTGATTTCCTGTGCGGCAGAGATGGAGTCATATTACCGCTAGTCATGTCCGCATCGGTGATATATCCAGCATCCTTCATAGCGACTAAAACAATGTCAGAACGCTTTTTTGCTAGCAAGAGATTATTATGCGGAGAATATCGTGATGGAGCTTTTAGTAACCCCGCAAGGATAGCGGCCTCACGCAGGTTAACGTCTTTTGCGGGCTTGCCGAAATAAAGCTTTGCCGCGGCCTCAAAGCCATATGTGCCAGATCCTAAATAAACTCGGTTCATATATGCGCTTAAAATTTCATCTTTGCTAAGTTCTTTTTCTAGCCATAGGGCAAGCAATGCTTCTTGGATTTTGCGCGCTAGTTTGCGTTCATGCGTAAGGAATAGGTTCTTGGCAAGTTGCTGGGTTATTGTAGAGCCGCCTTGCACAAACCTGCCTTTGCTAATATTTACCAGCATAGCGCGGCTTATCCCGAGCGGGTCTATGCCAAAGTGAGTGTAAAACCGCCTGTCTTCGGTGGCTAGAACTGCGTTAATTAAATGATCGGGAAGCTCGCTAACGTGGATATTTCCGCCTTTGCTCTCTCCATATCGCGCGAGAATGCTTCCATTTGAGGCCTTGACTATTATAGATGATCTGCGCTCAAATGTTGCGGATTTGGTGATGTCGGGAAGGTCTTTACCAAACCAAAGCAACACACATCCAAGAAATATCCCCGCCCAAAGCCCAAGAATTAACACCCATCTGCAAAAACTCCAAAAGAAGGATGTCTTTTGCTTCTTTTTGCTGTTTCTCTTTTTCTTCTTTGGCTTTGCCATTTACGTACGTTCTTATGCTGTTGTTAATTTTTCTCGTTAATGAACATATAACTTAATGAAATGAGATCAAAGAACTTTTCTTTTTGGGTGAAAAGCTGTTTGCTGTTATGGATAATTTTTTCTGTAAGTTTGTGTATATGTATGCTAAATATATGGGATGGATAACAAATCAGCAAATGAAGTTATAATTTTTGATACAACTCTTCGAGATGGAGAGCAGGCTCCAGGTTATGCAATGACTGTGTCAGAAAAACTTGATTTTGCATTATCATTAGATGATTTAGGTGTTGATGTTATAGAAGCTGGCTTTCCTGTTGCCTCCTTAGGAGAGTTTAAAGCTGTAAATCAAATATCAAAGAATATACCAACTTCTATAATATGCGGGTTTTCCAGAGCTTTAGAGAAAGATATAAAAACGGCTGCAGAAGCTTTGAAGCCTGTAATAAATAAAGGAAGAGGGCGAATACAGATGTTTATTCCTGTCTCCGACCTTCATTTAGATAAAAAAATGGGAATATCCAGACAGGACGCTCTTTCTGTAATAAGTAAAAGTATTAAATATGCTCGCCAATATACGGATGATGTGCAAATTGGGTTTGAAGATGCCTCACGAGCGGATCTAGATTTCCTCTGTCGAGCCTCAGAAGAAGCAATAAATGCTGGTGCTAAAACGTTAGGGTTCGGTGATACTGTTGGTTATGCTATGCCAGATGATATTACGCAAATGATTTATAATATACGCCACCGTGTTCCTAATATAGATAAGGTAATGTTAAGTATGCATTGTCACAATGACCTTGGGATGGCTGTGGCTAATTCATTAGCGGCTTTTAAAGCTGGGGCGCGACAAGTAGAAGTGACAATGAATGGTATAGGCGAAAGAGCAGGGAATGCAAGTTTGGAAGAAGTTGTTATGGCCATTTATGTTCGTAAGGATAAGTATCCCTATGTATATAATTTGGACACAGCAAAACTTATGGATGTCTCTGAAAAGCTCTCAAAAATTACAGGTATAGCTGTTTCTCCAAATAAGGCTATTGTTGGAGCTAATGCTTTTTGTCACGGTTCTGGAATTCATCAGGCAGGGGTTTTGAAGGGAGATAACACTTACCATATAATGACACCTGAGATTGTTGGGCAATCTTGTATTAGTTTTACATTTACTAAACATTCTGGCCTTGCTGGTTTTAAGAGTATTTTAGATAGAAATGGAGTAAATATAGATCAAGAAGTATTGCAGATGGCTTTTAATGAGGCCATTAGCTTGTCGGATGAACAAAAAGTAATTCCTGATGAGCAGGTTATTTCAATAGTGCATGAAATAGAAAGGGAACTTTCCATATAACCACTTCTCCCTGTCTGTCTATAAAGCCATTTAAGTACAATCAAGCCAATAGCGGTTGCGCTCGGGGAATTTGTCGGTTGCGGGGAGGGTATCTTCAAGTACTGCGCCACAAAATTGTATAATTTTATTCGCGGAAGTATCCTTTGGGTCAATGGTTATAAGGGCGCGGTCAATCCCCAGATATGAGATATAGGGAATAGCTTTTTGCAGCAATTTTTTACCAAAGCCCTTGCCGCGCATTGAAGGACGAATGATAAAGTTCAAATGCCCGCCCCATTTTTCCAAATGCCAATTCAGGCGGTGGCGTATATTGAGCGTTCCTATAAATTCATTATCTTTTACCAGCCATAAAACGGTTTCGGGAACGGTTTCTACCCAATCGGCATAGGGTTTATGTATGTTCTTTTTACCTTCATGCAGCTTTTGAATGAATTCTTCAAAATTATTCTCAACATCATCAATATCAAGAAAGGAATAGCGGCCTTCAGCTTGAAATTCTTTAAGAGCTTTTATATAGCTCTCTTTGTGGTCCATTGACGGTTTTTCTAATTTTGCAGCTGACATATTTTTTTGTTTGTTGTTAAAGACAGGCTATTTTTATCAAGTCATAAGCAGGGTTGCAAGCCCTAAAAAGGATAGGAAGCCAATAACATCGGTAACAGTTGTTAGTAAAACAGTTGAAGAAATGGCGGGATCGCTACCCATTTTGTGTAATAATAGCGGTATTCCTGCGCCGCAAAGCCCAGCTACTATAAGGTTTATAATCATGGCCATGGCGATTACTATGCCTAACATAGGCATTTGAAACCATAATGCAGCCAATATACCTGTTATGAGTGCAAATAAAATACCGTTAAACAGCCCTACGATTGTTTCCTTCCAGATAATTCGCCATGTATTTGTTTCGGATAGCTCATGAGTAGCAATAGCGCGCACGGCCACTGTTAGAGCTTGCGTTCCAGCGTTCCCGCCCATAGATGCGACAATCGGCATAAGAATGGCTAGTGCTATGATTTGTTCAATTGTTGCGCCGAATAATGATATTACGATTGAGGCAAGTACCGCTGTAATAAGATTCACAAAAAGCCAGCGAAAGCGCAAACCAGTCGTTGAAATTACGGCACGATATAGATCGCCTTGGTCAACACCAGCCATGCGCAAGATGTCTTCTTGTGCTTCTTCGTCAATAACATCAATGATGTCATCAATTGTAATTGTTCCAATTAAACGCCCGCTATCATCTACAACAGGGGCAGAGACAATGTCATCACGGCGAAACATATGTGCTACTTTTTCCTGATCCATCATGGCAGAAATTGGGTGAGCTTCATCAAGGCGTAGATTATGAATTACTTCGGATCTTTCCGCGCGAATAAGA